>JANMDH010000188.1:0-1729 GCA_031376195.1 Gemmobacter sp.
CTCGACCCGATCACCGACAGGATCAGCGTCGTGTCCGTCGTCAGCCGCGACAGCACCTCGCCGGTCAGGATCCGCGCAAAAAACGCCGGGCTCATCCCCAGCATCCGGTCGAACAGCGCCTTGCGGATGTCCGCCACCACCCGCTCGCCCAGCTTGGTCACCAGATAATACCGCAGCCCCGTCCCCACCGAAAGCAGCGCTGCAATCGCAATCGCCGCCCCGAAATACTGATCCAGCAGCGCCGCATTATCGACATTGAATCCGTCAATCACCCGCCGTACCGCCAACGTCAGGATCAGGCTGACCCCCGCCGTCAGCACCAGCGCGAGGCCCGCGAGCAGCACATACCCGCGATACGGCGTGATGAACGGCAAAAGCCCCCGCAATGCCCCCACCCGGCGCGAGGTCGGGCGGTCCTTTTGCGGATCGGTGCCTTGGGTCATCGGGTGCCTGTGCGCTTTTGTCAGTTGCCGCGCATTTAGGCAGCATGGACAGCCGGGGCAAGCACCGAGTCTTCCGCCACCTTTCCCTTTCCCCGCCTGCGTCCCTGTGCCACGTTCGCCCAAACCCCGTTGCCCGAGGATCCGATGCCCCACTTCACCACCCCCGATGGCACCCGGATTGCCTATGCCGACCACGGCACGGGCCTGCCCGTCCTCGCCCTGCCCGGCCTCACCCGCACCATGGCCGATTTCGACTATCTCGCCCCCCACCTGCCACCCTGCCGCCTGATCCGCATGGATTACCGGGGCCGCGGCGACAGCGATTACACCGGTGCCGCCACCTATACCGTCCCGATCGAGGCTGCCGATGCCCTCGCCCTGCTCAATCATCTGGGGCTGGCCCGCGCCGCCCTCTTGGGCACCTCGCGCGGCGGCCTGATCGGCATGTATCTTGCGGCAACAGCCAAACCCCGCCTCATCGGCCTCTGCCTCAACGATGTCGGTCCCGTGCTGGAACGCGGCGGCCTGACCCGCATCGCCGATTACGTCGGCCGCAACCCCGCCGCCAGAACCCATGCCGCAATGGCCGAAGCCCTGCCCGAGCACAGCCCCGGCTTTGCGAATGTGCCCCCAGAACGGTGGTTGTCCGAGGCCGAACACCTCTACACCCAAACCCCCGAAGGCCTCCGCATCCGCTACGACCCCACTCTACGCGACGCCTTCCTGTCGGCGATGAACGCCCCCCCGACCGACCTCTGGCCCCTCTTCGACGCCTGCGCAGGCCTCCCCCTCGCCCTGATCCGGGGCGCAAATTCCGACCTGCTGACGGCGGCAACCGCAGCCGAAATGCAACGCCGCCGCCCCGACATGATCTTCGCCGAAGTGCCCGACCGCGCGCATATCCCGTTCCTGGACGAGGTGGAGAGTATGGGGGTGGTGCGGGCGTGGGTGGGGATGTGTGGGGGGGCGTGATGGGGAAACGGAGCTGTTTGATCATTCGCCGGGATTTATTCAAATGACCGCAATACGGACGAAGCGGTCCTTCGCAGTGGGTGCGTAGCTTTCGCTCTCAGTCATGCAAAATCCGACATGAAGGGTAAAAAGGCTGTCCTGCGCCGCGTCGATCACGAAGGGCTGGAATGCTGCGCGAAAGCGCGCTGGTCATCCCCGGCGGTGCGCTTCAAGACCCTTCAACAGCAGGTCCAGCCCGAACGCCATATGGTTCACCCCGTCATAGGAGCCCTCGGCCACCATCTGGCCCAGGGCGCAAAAGTGCGGATAGCGAT
>JANMDH010000042.1:0-3433 GCA_031376195.1 Gemmobacter sp.
TGTTGGTCCAAACGGTGCCCGCTTGCGCCGCGCGCGCGAACGTCAGGCAGGTGTGGATGTTCTCGCTCCACACGCCTGCCGACAGCCCGTATGACGCATTGTTGGCCAGGCCTATCGCCTCATCCATCGTCCGGAAGGTCAGCACGCACAGCACCGGGCCGAACACCTCATCCTGCGCGATGGCCATATCCGGGGTGACGCCCGTCACGATGGTCGGCTGATAGAACTGCCCCGCAAGCCCCGGCACCGTCATCACGCCGCCGCCCAGCGCAATCGTCGCCCCGGCAAGCACCGCGTCCTGCACATAGCCGTCGATCTTCGCCTGATGTGCGGGCGTGATGATCGCACCCACCTGCGTTTCGGCATCCAGTGGGTCACCAAAGGCCACCTGACGCGACAGTGCCACGACCCGCGCAACAAAGGCCTCTGCGATATCTTCATGCACAAGGATGCGACTGCCGGCATTGCAGCATTCGCCTGCGTTGAAATAGACGCCGAAGGTCACCGCATCTACCGCACTGTCCAGATCCGCGTCGGGAAAGATTACCTGTGGATTCTTGCCGCCCAGTTCCAGCGCCACCTTTTTCAGCGTCCCCGACGCGGCGGCGGCAATCGCACGCCCCACCCCCGTGGACCCCGTAAAGGTCACCATGTCCACATCCACATGCGACGCCATCAGCGCCCCCACTGGCTGGCCATACCCCAGCACGATGTTCACCACGCCCGCAGGCAGCCCCGCCTGCAACAACAGTTCCCCCAGCATAACCGTGCTCGACGGCGTCATTTCAGACGGCTTCACCACACAAGTACAGCCCGCCGCCAACGCAAACGGCAGCTTTTGCGACAGGATCCAGAAGGGAAAATTCCACGGTGTGATGATCGACACCACGCCAATCGGCTGCTTCAGCACCACGCCCAGCATATCCGGGCCCAGCGTGTTATGGCTGTCCCCGTGCAGCGTCCGCGCCAGCGATGCCGCATAGCGCCACAGGTCCGCCGCCCCCGCCACTTCGCCCCGCGCCTGCGAAATCGGCTTGCCGCTTTCTAGCGTCTCAAGACGTGCTATCCGTTCGACATTCGCCTCGATCAGATCCGCCACCCGCAACAGCAGCGCCGCGCGTGCCTTGCCTGTCGTACCGCTCCATCCGCCCTGATCGAACGCCCGCCGCGCCGCACTGATCGCTGCCAGCGTTTCAGCCTCCGCCCCCATCGCCGACCGGCTGACAACCACGCCATGCGACGGCGACCATCGATCAAAACTGCGCCCGTCCGCACTGGACTGCCACACCCCGTCGATCAGATGCCGCCCCGCGAATGGCGTATCCATCAGCGGCTGATCAGCGGATGGGATGATGGTGAATTCTGTCATGTCAGGTTCCCGGAAATTCTGGTTTTCGTTTCGCGCTGAACGCCGCGACACCTTCGGCGCGATCCGCCGTGGCCGCGATCATCCCGCTGCCCAGTGCTTCGATCATCGCCGCCCGGTCTTCGCCCACGCCCGCGTGGATCATCGCCTTCGCCACTTCGATCGATCGGGGCGATTGCCCCGCCAGACTTGCCGCAATCGCCTCGGCCGCAGCCAGCGCATCTTCGGCCACACAGGCCGCAAACCCGATGGCCAGCGCCCGCTCTGCCCCGATCCGCCGCCCGAACAACGCCATTTCCTTCAGCACGCCTTCCGGCAGCAACCGCGCCAGCCGTTGTGTCCCCGACCACCCCGGAACGATCCCCACCCCTGCCTCGGGCAGTGCAATCGTCGCCTTGGGCACCATCACCCGGATGTCGCAGGCAGCCGCCAGTTCCAGCCCGCCCCCGAACGCATGCCCCGTCAGAACCGCAATCGTCGGTTTGCCAAGCCGCGCCAAACGGTCGAAAATACGGTGCCCGTCCCGCACCCAGTGCCGCGCAAAATCGGCGGGTGACAGCCCCCCCCAGGCGCTGATATCGGCCCCCGTGCAGAATGCCCGCTCCCCCGCAGCCGTCACAAGAACACACGAAACCTCTGGCCGATGCTCGATCAGCGCGCAGTGCTGGTCCAGCTGGCGCAGCATCTCGCTCGTAAAGGCGTTCAGCTTGGCAGGGTTGTCGAGCTTCAGCTCAGCCACAGCGCCGCGCAGATGCAGGTGCAGCTGGCTCATGGCGTCCACCCCATCGGCCCGGCCTGCAACAGCGACAATGGCATCGTCACCGCATTTTCCGCCACCCGCACCCGCCCCTCGGACGCCGCCACGATGTCGCGCTGCGGCTCAATCCCCGGCATGACCTCTACGGCAACCAGCCCCTGATCCGTCGCCCGCATCACGCAGCGTTCCGTGATATACATCACGTCCTGCCCCTGCGCCCGTGCCCGATTCCCCGAAAACGTCACATGTTCCACCGCCTGCACCATTTTGGTAAACTTGCCCGGCTTGGTCACCGACAGGCCCCTGTCGTTCAGGGCAATCTCTGCCCCCGCCTCGAACCAGCCTGAAAACACGATCTTCCGCGCATGCGCCGTTATATCGACAAACCCCCCACAACCCGCTGTCAGATATGGCTTTTTCGCCAACTTCGACACGTTCACGTTGCCCTCTACGTCCACTTCCATGAACGACAGGAAGGTCATGTCGAACCCGCCCCCCTGAAAATAAGTGAATTGCTGGGGCGATGGCATGTACGCATCCGCATTCGACGCGCAGCCAAACGCGAACCCCGTCAGCGGCATCCCCCCCACCGCCCCCTGTTCAATCGCCCAGGTCACCGCCTGCGGATGGCCTTCCTCCAGCAGGATGCGCGGCACCATCGCACTGATCCCAAAGCCCAGATTGGCGGTCATGCCGACCCGCAATTCCATCGCCGCACGTCGCGCGATCACCTTTTCCACGCCATGTTCGGCATGCTGGAAACTGCTCCACGGCCGCATCACCTCGCCGCTGATCGCCGGATCATAGGGTGTTTCGGTCGTCTGCTTCTGATCCGCATCAACCACGATCAGGTCCACCAGATGCCCCGGCACCCGCACATCGTGCGGCCGCAGGCTTCCGCTTGCCGTCACCCGCTTTACCTGCGCGATCACCAGCCCCCCGTGGTTGCGTACCGCAATTGCCTGTTCCAGACCGCCCAGCGTCGCCCCTTCATGCTCGTAGGTCAGATTGCCCCGCTCATCCGCCGTCGTTGCGCGCAGGATGCACACGTCCGGCACGATGTTGGGAAAATGCAGCCACGTCTCGCCCGCCAACTCCAGCCGCGCCACAATGGGCCGCCCCGCCGCCTGCGCGTTCATCGCACAGCCTTGGCGAACCGGGTCCACAAACGTCTCAAGGCCGACTTTGGTCAGCACCCCCGGCCTGCGCGCCGCCACATCGCGGTGCATGTCGAACATGATGCCCGACGGCACATTGTAGGCGGCGATCCGGTCCTCAACGATCATGCGCCAGATTTCCGGCATGGGCAG
>JANMDH010000190.1:0-4358 GCA_031376195.1 Gemmobacter sp.
CACCATGCCACGGATGGAAGGCGTGTCTTCCAGTTCGCGGGTGCGGTTCATCTTGTTCAAGCCAAGGCCTTTCAGCGTCGCCGTCTGGATCGCCGGGCGGCGGGCAGCGGATTTGACCTGCTTGACCACGATGGTCTTGCCTGCTGGCGCGGGGGCGGTTTTCTTGTCAGCCATGATCACGCCTCCACTGTTTCAGCTTCGGGCTTTTTCAGGATTTCGGCCACCTTCTTGCCGCGGCGGGCCGCGATCTGACGGGGGCTGGTTTCCTGCTTCAGACCATCAATGGTCGCGCGCACCATGTTGTAGGGGTTGGACGACCCGATGGATTTCGCCACCACGTCCTGCAGCCCCAGCATTTCAAACACGGCCCGCATCGGACCACCGGCAATGATCCCGGTGCCCGCCACGGCGGTCCGCATCACGACTTTGCCCGCACCATGGCGGCCTTCCATGTCGTGGTGCAGCGTCCGCGCGTCTTTCAACGGAACGCGGATCATCTGGCGCTTGGCCTGTTCGGTGGCCTTGCGGATCGCCTCGGGCACTTCCTTCGCCTTGCCCTTGCCAAAACCCACACGACCGCGTTGATCGCCGACAACCACAAGCGCCGCAAACCCAAAGCGTTTACCGCCTTTTACGGTTTTCGACACCCGGTTGATCGCGACCAGACGGTCTGCGAATTCTGGTGTTTCCTCACGCGGGGCGCGGTCATTGCCACGGCCTTCGCGACGGTTTTCACGTTCTGCCATCTGTCAAACTCCTCAGAACTTCAGGCCGCCTTCACGGGCAGCATCGGCCAAAGCCTTGATCTTCCCGTGAAAGAGGAAACCGCCACGGTCGAAGTAGCATTCTTCGACCCCGGCCTTTTTTGCCCGCTCGGCAATTGCGGCACCGATTGCGGTCGCCGCTTCGACATTGTTCTTGCCCACCAGCCCAAACCCTTTTTCCAGGGTCGAGGCCGCCGCAATCGTCACGCCATTCACATCGTCGATCAATTGAACGCTGATGTTCTTGGAGGAACGGTGCACCGACAGGCGCGCGCGCCCGGCGGACATCGCCTTTATTTTGTTCCGAACGCGCAGGCGGCGCTTGAGGAACAGATCTCTCTTTGTGTTCGCCATGATTGCGCCCCTTACTTCTTCTTGCCTTCTTTGCGGAACACGAATTCACCCTTGTAACGGATGCCCTTGCCCTTGTACGGCTCCGGCTTTTTCCATTCGCGGATGTTCGCGGCGACCTGACCAACCAGTTGCTGATCAATGCCTTCCACAATGATTTCGGTCTGCTTGGGGGCCGTCACGGTCACGCCGTCCGGCACCTCAAAATTCACTTCGTGGCTATAGCCCAGCGACAGTTTCAGAACATTTCCGGCCATCGCGGCGCGGTAACCCACGCCCTGGATTTCCAGTTCCTTCTTGAAACCTGTCGTGACACCCACAACCAGATTTTCCACCTGGCTGCGGACCATGCCCCACTGCTGACGCGCCCGTTTGGACGTGCCGCGCGGTGTGACTTTGACCGAGCCTTCTTCCATCGTCAGCGTCACATCATCCGTCGCATGAAAGCTGCGGGTGCCTTTCGGCCCCTTCACTTCAACTGACTGGCCGCTGATGCTGGCCGATACGCCCGATGGCAGGGCGACGGGTTTCTTGCCGATACGAGACATCCCATCCCCCCTTAGAATATCGTGCAGAGCACTTCGCCACCAACATTGGCGGAGCGTGCAGCTGCATCGGACATGACACCTTTCGGGGTCGACACAATCGAAACACCAAGGCCGTTACGGACCGAAGGAATATCCTTCACGCCCATATAGACCCGGCGACCCGGTTTGGAGACACGCTTGAGGTCACGAATGACCGGCGTGCCTTCGAAGTATTTCAGGCTGATCGTCAGTTCGCCCTGACCATTGTCAGAATCGGACCGTTCATACCCGCGGATGTAGCCTTCGGACACCAGCACATCCAGCACCCAGGCGCGCAGCTTTGACGCCGGCGTCGAAACGGTGGACTTGCCGCGCATTTGCGCGTTGCGGATGCGTGTCAGCATATCGCCAAGAGGATCGTTCATCATCATGGTGTGCGCCCCCTTACCAGCTTGACTTGACCATGCCGGGGATCTGACCGAACGAGGCCAGGTCCCGCAACATGATGCGCGAGAGTTTCAGTTTGCGATAATACGCGTGCGGACGCCCGGTCAGCTGGCAACGATTGTGCATCCGGGACGCCGCCGAATTGCGCGGCAGGGCCGCCAGTTTCAGCTGCGCGGTAAAGCGCTGCTCCATCGGCAGTTCCCGGTTGTACACAACCGTTTTCAGCTTGGCGCGCTTGGCCGCATACACCTTTACAAGGTGCGCGCGCTTCAGCTCGCGTTCGATCATGGATTTTTTAGCCATATCCTGTTCCTTCCGCGATCAGCTGGTGAAGGGCATGTTGAATTGCTTCAACAGCGCCTTGGCTTCCGCGTCCGTCTTCGCGGTGGTGCAAATGATGATGTCCATGCCCAGCGTATCATCGATCTTGTCGAATTCGATTTCCGGGAACACGATCTGTTCTTTCAGGCCCATGGCATAGTTGCCCCGGCCGTCAAACGATGTCGGCTTCAGTCCGCGGAAGTCGCGCACGCGCGGCAGGGCGATGTTCACCAGACGGTCGAGGAATTCATACATCCGGTCGCCGCGCAGCGTGACTTTGCAGCCCAGCGGCATTTCTTCCCGGACGCGGAACCCCGCGATGGATTTCTTGGCATGGGTCACGACGGCCTTTTGGCCCGCGATCAGGGACAGCTGTTCCGCCGCCGTTTTCACTTTCTTCGTGTCCTTGACGGCCTCGCCGACGCCCATGTTGATCACGATCTTGTCCAGACGCGGGATCTGCATGTCATTCTTGTAGGCAAACTCTTCCTTCAGGACGGCACGGATGCGCGACTTGAATTCCGCCTTCAGGCGCGGGGTGTAGGTTGCGGTATCCAACATCAGATCGCCTCCCCTGTGGTTTTGGCAAAGCGCACTTTCGTGTCGCCATCCATCCGAAACCCGACGCGGGTCGGCTTGCCGTTCTTGTCGAGGATCGCGAGGTTGGACAGATCCATCGGCATCGCCTTGGGGATCCGGCCGCCCTGCGAGGCCGCAGATTGTTTCGTGTGGCGGATTGCGATGTTCACCCCATCAACCACGGCCTTGTTGGCAGTCGGGTTCACGGACGAAATCTCGCCCCGTTTGCCCTTGTCCTTGCCGGCCAGAACGATGACGCGGTCACCTTTTTTCAGCTTGGCAGCCATCAAAGCACCTCCGGAGCGAGCGAGATGATTTTCATGAAGTTCTTCGCGCGCAGTTCGCGCACCACCGGCCCGAAGATACGCGTGCCGACGGGTTCACCCTGATTGTTCAGGATGACGGCAGCATTGCGGTCAAAACGGATGGTGGTGCCGTCTTCACGGCGGACTTCCTTGGCGGTGCGCACGACGACGGCCTTGCGGACATCACCCTTTTTCACGCGGCCGCGCGGAATGGCTTCTTTCACCGACACCACGATGATGTCGCCGACCGAAGCATAACGGCGGTGTGAACCGCCCAGAACCTTGATGCACTGAACTCGGCGCGCGCCAGAGTTGTCAGCAACATCCAGATTGGTCTGCATCTGGATCATTTGGTTTCTCCCGACCTTTGGGGCTTTTCCCCAGGGTTTCGATCAAACCGGACAGTGAACTTAGGCCGAAGCTTCGGTGATCACTGTCCAGCATTTGGTTTTTGAAATCGGCGCGCATTCCTGAATGCGGACGGTATCGCCGGTCTTGAATTTGTTCAGCGCGTCATGAGCCCGATACTTTTTGGACTTACGCACAGTCTTTTGCAGCAGCGGGTGTTTGAAGCGACGCTCGACCAGAACCGTGATGGTCTGTTCGTTCTTGTCCGAGGTGACGGTGCCTTGCAGGATACGTTTGGGCATGATCGTTCCTCAGTTCGCAGCCGCAGCAGCGGCTTTCTGGTTCATCACAGTCAGCACGCGGGCGGCGTCACGACGCACGGCGCGCATACGGGCGGTGTTTTCAAGCTGGCCCGTGGCCTGCTGGAAGCGCAGGTTGAACGCTTCCTTTTTCAACGCAACCAAGCTGTCACGCAGCTGGTCCGGCGTTTTCGTCTTCAGTTCCGTGGCGTTCATCGCCTGTTCCTTTAACAATCACCAGAAGGCCCCTTTGGGAAGGGTCACCTTGAGCCCGGTGGATCAATGAGGGTCCGACGAATCCGGGAACCCGGAATCGCTGGATGGGGCCGTATAGGGGATGGGGGGGGAGAGGGCAAGGGGGTTTGTGGGTGGCGTGGGGCGATAAGGGCGGTCGAACGCTGTTGCAGACTAAAATGG
>JANMDH010000056.1:0-2819 GCA_031376195.1 Gemmobacter sp.
CAATCGACCAAGTCTGCACTGAAGCGAAGTGCTAAAGAATAGTCACCGATCTTATTGGAAAACTCACTTGCCTTGTGTAGCTTTTCGAAACACGGGTCTAAACGAGCGGCTTTGGCGTAATGGGCGGCGGCATCCTGCCAGCGGATTTCTGCTTCGGCGATTTGGCCCAAAGCAAAATTGGCATCGGCATTCGCCCGAACATCCGGCGTGGTGCGGGAGTTCAGTGTTTCAAACAGCGCCTTCGCTTTGGCAAAATCACCTTGGTCCACAGCGGCCTTCGCTGCCGCAAGATCATCGCCACCGATTTCGTTGCTGCGACGGGAAAGTTGATCTTCCAAACGAACGATGATCGCCTGTTGCTGTGCCAAAGCTTCGTCTGGATTGGCGAGGCGCTGGTTCAGAGCGTCGATCTTTTCTTCAAGGCGTTTTCGTTCATAGCCATGTGCTTGGGCCAGCTCGGTTCGGGCCCCGTCGCGCAAGCGCTTTTGCAAATCGGTAAAGGCGGCAACATCCATCTGGATCGTCCCAGAGGGCGGCGCGGCGGGGGCTGGTGCCGCAAACACTTCAGGGTTGGCGATCAACACCGCTTCGGGCTTGCGCCGATAACGCGCAATGCTGCGAAAGGGCGCAAAAACGACTTCGACAATAGTTAGGACAGACGCGGCACCCCCGAGGACAACTGCGTTATCAACCAAATACGCGATGACCCAAGCAAACATTCAGCATCCCCTCGGGTGGCATGCTATCTCTATCTTGGATTGTTTGGGAAGGGGTTGGCAGGGAAGACACGCCAATACCCCCCCTCACCTTACCTTCAACGTCGCCAACCCGATCATCGCCAAAATCAGACTGATGATCCAGAACCGGATCACGATCTGTGGCTCCGTCCAGCCCTTCTTCTCGAAATGGTGGTGGATCGGGGCCATCAGGAACACCCGCTTGCCCGTCTGCTTGAAATACAGCACCTGGATGATCACCGACAAGGCCTCCACCACGAACAACCCGCCCACGATAGCCAGCACGATCTCGTGCTTCGTGCAGACCGCAATTGCCCCCAATGCCCCGCCCAGCGCCAATGACCCCGTATCCCCCATGAACACCGCCGCAGGCGGCGCGTTGTACCACAGGAACCCCAAGCCCCCCCCGAACAGGGCCGACGCGAACACCAGCAGCTCGCCCGTTCCCGGCACGAAATGCACCCCCAGATAATCCGCGAAATTCGCGTTGCCCACGATATAGGCGATGATGCCAAGGGTGCCCCCCGCGATCATCACCGGCATGATGGCAAGCCCGTCCAGCCCATCCGTCAGGTTCACCGCATTGGCCGCCCCCACGATCACGATCATCCCGAAGGGGACAAAGAACACGCCAAGGTTCAGCAACACATCCTTGAACAACGGCACCGCCAGCTGGTTCGTCAGATCCACCGGATGGAACCGCGCGGCAGCATAGGCCGCCAGCGCCGCGATCAGCAGGCCAAGCCCGAACCGGATGCGGCTGCTTACCCCCTTCGTGTTCTGCTTGCTGACTTTCGCATAATCATCCGCGAACCCGATCAACCCGAACGCCAGCGTCACCAGCAGCACGATCCAGACGTAAGGATTGGTCAGTTGCGCCCACAGGATCGTCGAAAACAGCAGCGCCGACAGGATCAGCAGCCCCCCCATCGTGGGCGTGCCCGCCTTGGCAAAATGCGTGACCGGGCCATCATCGCGGATCGGCTGACCCTTGCCCTGCTTGCGGCGCAGAAAATTGATCAGGGGCTGGCCGAAGATAAAGCCAAAAATCAGGGCGGTCAGAAAGGCCCCCCCTGCCCGAAAGGTCAGGTACCGGAAAAAATTGAAAAAGTCGCCCCCGTCGGAAAATTCGGTCAGCCAGAACAGCATCTACCCTGCCTCGTGTGTTTGTGGGGGCTGCGACTGCCCCAGTTTGCGCAGGGCGTCAACCACCAGCGACACCTGTATCCCTTTGGACCCTTTGATCATCACCACATCGCCGGCATCGAACAGACGCCGCGCGCGCGGCACCAGTTCGGCGGCGGTCTGCACCCATTCACCCCGCTGACGCTGCGGCAGGCGCGCATAAAGCGCGCGCATCCGGGGGCCGACGCAGTGAATCGTGGCTACGGATTGCAGGGCGGGCAGATCGGCAATGGCCGCGTGCAGCGCCTCTTCCGTCGCCCCCAATTCCAGCATGTCGCCCAACACGGCAATCCGCCGCCCTGCCCCGACACTGCCGATACCGTGCGTCGGTTCAGTCAGCGCCAGCACCTCCAGACTTGCCGCCATGGAGGCGGGGTTGGCGTTGAACGCATCGTCGATCAGATCAAAGAACAGATCTTCCACCGGATCCACCAGAATGCGTTCGCGCGTGCCCCGTCCGGCGGGCGGCTGCCAGCGGCCCAGATCATGCGCCGCAATGTCGGGGTCAAGACCCAGAACATCCCCCGCCGCCAGCACGGCCAGCGCGTTGATGGCAAAATGCCGTCCGGGCGACGCAACCTTGAACAGCCGCGACATCCCCGCATGCACCGCACGGCCGCAGGTCGCGGTCGGCGTCACATGCGGCTGATCCAGAAAATAATCCGCGCCCACCGCCCCGCCCGCCGCCTCACCGAATGTCACAATCCCCGCACCCACCGCCTGTGCGGCCGCCCGCAAAATTGGTGTCACCCCCAGATCGAACCGAAAGATCGCCGTCCCGCCCGCCCGAAGCCCCTCAAAGATCGCGGCCTTTTCGTAGGCGATGCCGTCGATGCTATCAAACGCCTCCAGATGCGCCTCCGCCACCGTCGTGATGATCGCCACATCCAGCCCCGC
>JANMDH010000095.1:0-1518 GCA_031376195.1 Gemmobacter sp.
TGGTCGATGTGCTGAAACGGCCCCCCGCCGCGGTTTTCAATCGCCGCGACCACCGCCCGCGCCAGAAAATCACCCGCCTTTGCCACCTCTTCCTGCACCACGATCATTTCCGGGCGAAACCGGTTCAGGAACCGGATCGCCTCTTTCGCCACTGCATCGAAATCCTGCCCCAGTTTCAACCCGCAGCTTTCCGCCGCCGACACGGTCGCCATCGCCGACGTCGTCGATGCGAACAAAATCCCGTCCGGCCGATCCGCCGCCGCCATCCGCGCCCGCGCCGCCGCCTCGATCATCGCGGCCGGGCTGTCGGATGTCACCTCGGTCATCCGCTCGATCTCCAGCCCCCGCCGCGCCGCACCTTCGGCGAATCCGTCAATCATGTGCCGCGCATAGCTTTGTGCCACTGGCGGCGAAATCATCATCAGCCGCCGCCGCCCCCGCGCGATCAGCGCCTCCGCCGCGATCCGCCCGAAACTGTGGTTGTCAAAATCGAAAAAGGCGTGATCCAGCCCCGTTTCCGTCCGCCCATGCGTTGCAAACGGAAACCCGTGCCCCGCCATGTACAGGACGCGCGGGTCATCCGGTGTCGTCTGGTTGATGATTGCCCCGTCCGCCGACCCCGTTTCCACCAGATACCGGATCGGCGTCATCGGATCCTCATCCGGAAAGAACGGCATCACGATCAGATGATACGCCGTCCCCCGCAGCGCCGCCGCAATGGAATAGATCAGCTGCGACGTGTGGTTCATCATGTCATGCTCGGTCGACAGCACCAGGGCGATCACATTCGTCTTGCCCGTCCGCAGCCTGACCCCCGCCCGGTTGGGCCGGTAGCCCAGCCGTTGTGCCACCTCCCGCACCCGCCGCTTGGTGTCTTCGCCGATATCGGGCGCATCCTTCAGCGCCCGGCTGACCGTTGCAATCGCAAGTCCCGTCTCGCCCGCAATCGTCTTCAGGGTCGGACGCGGCATCTCGTCCCCCGTCTGCGGCATCGGATCACCGTCTGTCCGGCGCGACTCAGTCATGACCACTTACCTTTTCTGCACCTTGCCACGACCTTCCATCCCGGTCCGTCACGTCTGTCTTTGGCCAAACCGCCACAGCATCCACCGCAACGATCCTTATCCGCGATACAGATTCGCACATGCCCACAAAACAGGCACCCCGCCCCCGACAAAGCCCGAAAAACCCACGATTCACAAACGCTTGATTGGCGCTCGGGTGTTGGATCATCTGAACAGAAATCATGCAACCCGCGCCTGACAACACTGTTGAATTCCCTCCCATTGAACGCCTGACCGAACCTTTCACACAAGCGAAAAGATTGCTTGCTCCAAAAAACTATAACGTTATAGGCTGCAACCTATAACGTTATAGAAACCGGGAGGACTGCATGACCAACTTGAAATTCGCGGCTGCACTTTTTGCCACGGTGGCACTGCCGATGTCGGCTTACGCCACCGAACTCGAAGTGACGCACTGGTGGACATCAGGCGGTGAAGCCGCCGCCGTCGCGGA
>JANMDH010000123.1:0-29750 GCA_031376195.1 Gemmobacter sp.
GTGGGCGAGGCGCTCAAGGCGAAATACGGCGATACCCTGCTCGACAAGGGTGAACAATATTGGCTGGCCGAAGTCCGCGACTTTGCCGCCAACATGATGATGGACGAAATCCGGGGCGATCTGGCCCTGCTGGGCGTCAGGATGGATGTCTTTTCCAGTGAAAAGGCGCTGTATGGCACCGGCAAGATCGAGGCGGCGATTGAAACGCTCTGCAAGTTGGACCTGATCTATCAGGGCACACTGGAACCGCCCAAGGGCCAGTTGCCCGAAGATTGGGAACCTCGGATGCAAACCCTGTTCCGCTCGACCGCGCATGGCGACGATGTGGACCGGCCCGTGCAGAAGTCCGACGGTGCATGGACCTACTTCGCGCCCGACATCGCCTATCATTATGACAAGGTGCAACGCGGATTTGATCAACTGATCGATGTGTTCGGTGCGGATCACGGCGGCTATGTCAAACGGATGAAGGCCGCAGTCTCGGCCCTGTCGCAGGGCAGGGTGCCGTTGGACATCAAACTGATCCAGCTGGTCAAACTCTACAAAAACGGCGAGCCGTTCAAGATGAGCAAGCGGGCAGGGACCTTTGTCACCCTGCGCGATGTGGTGGATCAGGCGGGGGCGGACGTCACCCGTTTCATGATGCTGACGCGCAAGAACGACGTGGCCCTGGATTTCGACTTCGACAAGGTGCTGGAACAGTCCAAGGACAATCCGGTTTTCTATGTGCAATACGCCAATGCCCGGATCAATTCCGTCCTGCGCAAGGCGCGCGAGGCGGGCATCGCGGTGGATGACGCGACGCTGGCAGGGGCCGATCTGTCCCTGCTGAACCACGCGGCGGAACTTGGAATGATCGCCAAAATCGCCGAGTGGCCCCGGCTGGTGGAAATTGCGGCGCGGGGGAATGAACCGCACCGTGTGGCGTTTCATCTCTATGAACTCGCTTCGGAGCTGCATGGGCTGTGGAATCGCGGCAACGATGACCCGAATTTGCGCTTTTTGCAGGACGATCCGGCTATTTCGCAGGCGAAAATCGCCCTTGTGCGTGCGTCTGGCGTTGTGATTTCCACAGGGCTTGCTATTCTTGGCGTGACGCCGGTCGAGCAAATGCGCTGAACAATCAAGCGCCCATCCGGTGTGAACAGGCAAGACAGCGCGGCAGGGCAACCTGAACGTGCAGTGGGGCAGAGCATGGCGGATATGGATTTCGACGGTTTCAATACCGAAGATTACAGCACTTACTCACCTTCGACGCGTGGGCATCGATGGGTGCATCTTTCGGGTGCGCTGGTTTCGGTAGGGCTGATCATCGGGGCAGGGGTCTGGGGCTATCAGCTCGCCGTGCGTGATATCTCCGGCGTGCCCGTGGTGCGCGCCCTGACAGACCCGATGCGCATCCCGCCCGCCAATCCCGGCGGGGACGAGGCGGCTTATCAGGGTTTGTCGGTGAATTCCGTCGCGGCGGCGGGCCTTGCAGCCCCGGCACCCGACCGGATGGTTCTGGCCCCGCGCCCGGTGGATCTGACGCTTGAGGATGGCGCGGGGTTGACCGCAACCGCACCCGAAGTGGCCGAGGCCGGGGTAGTCCCTCAACTCGAAGCAGCCGTCCCTGCCGCAGTTGTTCTGGCAGATCAGATGTCCCAACCGCCACAAGTCACCGCCGGGCCGGAAACACTGGTCGAAGTCGCCTTGTCCGAAGCCCTCGATCAGATTGCAACGGATGGCGCGGCAGCGGCTGTTGCGGAAGAATTGCCCGTGGTTGCTGTTGCCAGCGATCCCGCCCTCGCGGGGATACGTCCCAAGCAGCGCCCCGAGGCCGGGCTGACCCCCGTTTCGGCCCAAGCCACCGATGCGATGGCGGCCCCCGCCACAGCCGTGGATGACGCGGATGAAATGGACCCGGCGAGCATTCCGGCAGGCACCCGTCTGGTGCAACTCGGGGCGTTCGACGATGTCGAAGGCGCGCGGGCGGAATGGATCCGCCTTGCAGGACTGTTCGGCCCGGAATTCGCAGGCAAGGCCCGCGTCGTGCAAGAGGCGCAGACCGGCGGGCGCAGCTTCATCCGCCTTCGGGCACACGGGTTTGAAGATGAGGACAGCGCGCGCGCCTTCTGTACGGCGCTGCTGGCCAAGGATGCAGTCTGCATTCCGGTTGCCGTGCAATGACCGACCCGACTCTGGTCGGCACCACGGCGGCGATCTTCGGAATTGCGGGCCCTGAACTTTCGCCCGATGAAGGGGCGTTTTTCAGCGATGCTGATCCGTTCGGCTTCATCCTGTTCGCGCGGAATGTCGAAACCCCCGATCAGCTGCGCCGCCTGACAAATGATTTGCGCGCCTGCGTTGGCCGCGATGTGCCGATCTTCGTTGATCAGGAAGGCGGGCGGGTTCAGCGGTTGCGCTCGCCGCACTGGGCCGAATGGTTGCCGCCGCTGGATGCAGTATCGCACGCCATGGCACTGGGCGGTCAGGATGCCGCCGCCCGGATGATGTATCTGCGGTATCGGCTGATCGCGCAGGAACTTCATCACGCGGGGATCGACGGCAATTGTGCGCCCTGCCTCGATCTGGCGACGCCCCTGACCCATCCGTTTCTCTGGAACCGATGCTTTTCAACGCATCCCATGCAGGTTGCCCTCCTTGGCCGGGCGGTTGCAGATGGGCTGATGGCGGGCGGGGTTCTGCCCGTCATCAAACACATGCCCGGCCATGGACGTGCCATGGCGGACACCCATCACGACCTGCCCGTTGTGACCACCGATCTTGCCACGCTGATGAACACCGACTTTGCCCCGTTCGCCGATTTGTCCGATCTGCCGCTCGCGATGACGGCGCATATCGTGTTTTCTGCGGTATCCGCAAAACCGGCCACCAGCGCCCCCGCAATGATCCGGCTGATCCGCGAACGCCTGCGTTTTGACGGGCTGCTGATGACCGATGACCTGAACATGCGGGCTCTACGCGGAAGTCCGTCCGAGCGTACCCGTCGCGCGATCAGGGCGGGCTGCGATATCGCCCTGTTTTGCAAAGGCACCCTGCGTCAGATGCAGGCGGTTGCCGCTGCAGCCGGGCCAATGGGTGCTGTCACGATCCGGCGGGCACAGGCGGCACTTGCCTGCCGCCGCCCCCCGGATGCGATTGACATTGCAGCCCTGCGCGCGGAACATCTGTCGCTGCTGGGCGGATAGGTGCATGACGGACGATTGGGATCAGGGGGCGGAACAGATGTCGGTCGCCGACCGGCTGGCCGCCGAGGCGCTGATCGTCGACGTGGACGGATTTGAAGGCCCGCTTGACCTGCTGTTGACCCTGTCACGCACCCAAAAGGTCGATCTGCGCCGCGTATCGATCTTGCAGCTGGCTGAACAATATCTGATTTTCGTGAACAAGGCCAAAGACCTGCGCATCGAACTTGCGGCGGACTATCTGGTAATGGCGGCCTGGCTCGCTTATCTGAAATCACGCCTTCTGCTGCCCCCCGAACCGGGTGACGATGGCCCGTCCGCCGCTGACATGGCCGCCCATCTGGCGTTTCAGTTGGAACGGCTGGCCGCGATGCGCAATGTGGCGGCCCGTCTGATGGCCCGCGATCAGTTGGGTCGTGATTTCTTTGCGCGCGGCCTGCCCGAAGATGTGACGCGCTTGCGCCGTGTGACTTACAGCGCCACGCTGATCGATCTGATGCGCGCCTATGCCCGGGTGCGCACCAAGGATGAATTCCGCCCCTTCGTGATGGACCGTCACCATATCTTTACCATGGAACAGGCGCTGGAAAGGATGCGTGGCCTGATCGGCTTTGCTGGCGATTGGACCGATCTGGAAAGCTGGATGCCCGAAGGGTGGGATGGATTGCCGATGCGCCGCCGGTCCGCCACCGCAGCACATTTCGCCGCGATGCTGGAACTGACAAAACAGGGGCAGTTGCAGATCAGGCAGCACGATACCTTCGCGCCCATTCAGGTCAAACGACGCGAGGGACGGGTATGACGGCGGCGGACCCCATCGAGAAGACCCTGTTCGAAGCCCCCCACATGGGCGAACAGGAACGAATGGTTGAGGCGATCTTGTTCGCCAGTGCCGATCCGGTAACGCTGGCCGAACTTGTGGCGCGCATGCCCCACGGCGCAGACCCGGCCGAGGCACTGGTGCATCTGAAGAAACGCTACGATGGGCGCGGTGTCACCATGGTGCGGGTCGGCGACGCCTACGCCATGCGCACAGCACCTGACCTTGGCCATCTGATGCAGAAGGAAACGGTGGAAACCCGCAAACTGTCGCGTGCGGCCATCGAAACCCTTGCCATCGTCGCCTACCATCAGCCGGTCACGCGCGCAGAGATTGAGGAAATTCGTGGCGTTGCAGTCAGCCGGGGCACGGTTGACCAGCTGCTGGAACTTGACTGGATCAGGTTCGGGCGCAGGCGGATGACGCCGGGGCGACCTGTCACCTTTGTCGTCACCGAAGCGTTCCTTGATCATTTTGGTCTGGAATCCGCACGCGATCTGCCGGGGTTAAAGGATTTGCGGGCGGCGGGTCTGTTGGAAAACCGCCCCTTGCCCGGCGCCGAAGGCTCCCCATCTGAAGAAGACGACAGCCCGGATGCGGGCCAGACAGAACTGTTTGAGGATTAGGACCATGGACTTAGGACGGATCATCCAGATGGTGTTCAACCAAGTGATGCGGCGCGCCGTGAACACTGGCATCAACAAGGGCATCGATCTCGCCGCCCGCAAAGGCAAACCTGCGGGCCAGATGACGGCGGACGACCGTAAACAGGCGGCGTCTGCCCGCGAAATGGCCAAACGCGCGCGCGACGCGGCGAAAATTACCCGCCGTATGGGCCGCTGACCGGGCCGTCAGTCAGGTGGCGTGAACGCTTGCGAAATGTCCTGAAAGACGGCCATCGCCTCATGATGATCCGCGTGTGCGGCCAGTGCCGGATAGGCTGCCGGGTCAAACAAACCGCCATGCACCTCCCGCAGAAACCGCAGGGCACAGGTCAGCGCGATGTCTGCATGACTGATCCGGTCGCCCATCCAGCATGGCCCCGGCTTCTGTCTGCGGTCTGCCTCGATCACCCGCAGCACCGATGCGATCTGCGTCTGGCAGCGTTCCGCCCATTCTGCCGACACCACATCGTGCATCCGCCCTTCATAAAACAGGCTCACCGCCTTTTCAGCAAGGCCGGTCGCCAATGTTGCCGCCTTCAAAACATGCCGCCGGGCCGGTTCCACCATCGGGAACATTGCCCGATCCTCCGGCACCAGACTGTCGAGGTAATCAAGGATGATATGGCTGTCGATCAGCACAAACCCGTCGTTCAGCACAAGGGTCGGGACGCGGGTCAGCGGGTTGTAGGCCCGCAGTTTACCCGCATCGCCGAACGTGCTCCACCCGCGATGCTCGAACGGCAGGTTGTACAGACGCAAGGCCACCCCCACACGCCGCACAAACGGGCTGTCATATTGACCGATCAGAATCATTCCGCCGGGATCACCTTCTTCAAATAGGCCGCAATCGCCGTACGATCACTTTCCGGCAACCGCGCAAGGTTTTCCACCACATGCGCCATTTGCCCGCCCGCGCTGTCATAGTCCGGCGTAAAACCGCTTGTCAGATACTCCAAGATTTCAGCCTCCGACCAGTCGAGTTTTGCCGGCGTGATATTCGGAATCCGTCCCTCACCAGAAGGGTTCGCCGCCCCCGCCAGCCAGCGGCTGCGATCCGTTCCGCCCAGCACGTTGCGCGGCGTGTGGCATTCCCCGCAATGCGTCATCGCCTCGGCGATATACCGCCCGCGCGTCTCCACCTCGGTCAGATCGGCGGTGACGGCCCAGCCTTCCGGCAGAAACAGCCGTTTCCACCCCCCGATGGACCGACGGATGGTGAAGGGAAAGCTGATCTCATGCGGCAGGCTCGGCTGGCTGCTGGCAGGCAGGGTGTCCATGAACGCCTTCAGATCCGCCACGTCCTGCGGGATCATGTTCTGATAGGACGCATAGGGAAATACCGGGTAATAATGCTGCCCGTCCGGCGATACGCCACGCTGCACCGCATTGCCGAATTCGGCCAGCGTCCAGCCGCCGATGCCCTGATCGGGGTCGGGCGATATGTTGGGCGCGATGAAGGTGCCAAACGCTGTGACAAACTTCTGCCCGCCGGACAGCACCAGTTCCGCGTCACCCGTCGCGTTCAGGGCCATGTGGCACGACGCGCAGCCCGCCGCCCAGAACACCTGTTCGCCATGCACAGGATCGCCCGCCCGCGCGACCCCTTCGTAATAGGTGTCTGGCAACGGGGCAGGGGCGCTTAAGACCCATCCACCCCCCGCGCCTGCCACTGCCGCAATGGCGATTGCTGTCAGGATGCGTTTCATGACCACGGCCTCTCGCTTTTCGGGATCAGTCTATGATGTTACGCGCCGACAACTCAATCTATTCCGTGAACCGCCCCTCGGCCGCATTCATTCGGCCCAAGGATCCAAAAGCGTGACGCCGGTCCCCTCGAAATCCCGCAAATTGCGGGTTGCAAGCGGCATCCCATGTGCGAGCGCGATGGCGGCAATCTGGGCGTCAGGATGCAGAATGGGTTGCCCACTGGCGCGTCGTTCTGACATGATCCTCGCAAAATGGATTGCCGCCGCACTGTCAAATGAAAGGACCCGGTCTGCAAACCCATCGGCAAGTATGCGGTCAAATTCTCGTCCAAGCCGCTCGCGTCGCGCTCCTTCGGGCATGATCAACAGGCCAAAGCGAAGTTCTGCTTCCGTCACCGCAGACAGAAAGAAACCTTGCATCGGGCGCACCGCAACCCAATTGAACACTGCCGACGAAGGCACCGGACGCATCAGTTCGGATATGACATTCGTGTCCAGAAGGATCACTCGTCCGCCTCATCAGCGAAAATAGCCCGCTCTCGCATCGGCTCGCGCGGTGGAAATTCCAGGTCGACGCCCCCAAACGGGGCAAGACGAGACCGGATCAGTTCAGCGAGATTCTGTCCCGATGGTCGCTCCCCAATCCCTCGGCGCAATATATCGCGTGCCTCTTCCTCCATGGAACGTCCATGCCGTGCGGCCTGCACCCGCAGCGCCTGTTTCACCATCTCGTCCAGATTTCTGATCGTGATACTGGCCATCTTACTCTCCCGCCGCTGCCCCGAATATAACGTTTGCAGGCACTGATTGCAATGCAATCAACGCAATCGTTTGTTCAGTGTCAACCAATCCGGCCAGCCGACGAATCTTTCCACCACAACCAGCCCGATGCACAACGCGACCACCCCCAGAACCAGCTTCACGCGCCCTATGCTTGGCGGGTTGCGGGCCCACCGGGCCATCCGCAGCAACCAGTTCATGGCTGCCCGTCCGTAAACCGCACCTTCCCGATATACGGCAGGTTCCGATTTCTTTGCGCGAAGTCGATCCCGTAACCCACGACGAATTCATCTGGAATCTCGAATCCTGTCCAAGTTGCCCGCATGTCGATCTCGCGCCGCGAAGGCTTGTCCAACAACGCGCACACCTCCAGCCGTGCAGGTTCGCGGGATCGCAGCAGGTTGACCACGTGATGCAGTGTAAAACCCGTATCGACAATATCTTCGACCACCAGCACATCCCGGCCTGCGATTTCGCCCCGCAGGTCTTTCAGGATACGCACTTCGCGACTGCTCGACATACCATCGCCGTAACTGCTCGCCTCCAGAAAATCCACCTCGATGGGCAGCTCGATCTCGCGCACCAGATCGGCGATGAACACGAAAGACCCGCGCAACAGACCCACCACGATCAATTTGTCGGTGCCCGCATAATGCGCGGTGATCTCGCGGCTTAACGCCTCCACCCGGGCCGCGATGGCTTTGGCACTGATCATCTGGTCGATGACGTATGGACGATGCGGCATGTCGGCCCCTTGATTTCCGCACCCGGTGTAGCCATTCCTTTGGCGCAAGTCACGCCCGGAACGCCCATGCCCACCCATCACGAAACCAAGGTTCTGCCCTATTCTGCAACGCAGATGTATGCGCTTGTGGCGGATGTATCATCGTATCCCAAGTTTTTGCCTTGGACGGCCGCCGCGCGCATCCGGTCGCGCCACGGCGGGCCGGAGGGCGAGGTGCTGGAGGCGGATCTGGTGATCAGTTTCAAGGTCTTCCGCGAAAGGTTCGGCAGCCGGGTGACCTTGTATCCCGCAGCGCAAAAGATCGAGACGGAATATCTGGACGGACCCTTTCGCCACATGCGATCCAGCTGGGCATTCCGCGATCGGGCGGATGGCGGGTCCGAGGTGGAGTTCTTTGTGGATTTCGAATTCCGCAATGCGATCCTGCAAGGCATCATCGGTCTGGTCTTCAATGACGCGATGCAGCGCGTCGTGCGCGCGTTTGAACGCCGCGCGAAAGAATTATATGGCTGACCAACGCGACGGAAGGCGGCCGATGCGGCGTTGATCTGGAAACACACCAGAGAGGGACGCCACCATGATCCGATTGTTCGCTGTTCTTTTGCTGCTTTCCCCAAGTCTTGCCCATGCAGACCGCCAAGAGGTGCGGTTGGGTGATCGGTTCTATTTCATTGATCTTCCGGCCCGTCCGGTGGGGGCGCCTGTGATCCTCGGGCTGCATGGCGGGGGCGGCAATCCATCCCAATTTGCGCGAAACTCTGGCCTTAGTATTGCTGCCAATGCGGCGGGCTATGCTGTAATCTACCCTGCGGGATCGGGTCGTTTGGGGCTTCTGACGTGGAATGGCGGATATTGCTGTGCCTATGCCGCGCAAAAGGGCGTGGATGACATCACCTTTCTCGACGCCGTGATCAAGGACGCGGCCCAACGCTTTCGCCTTGATCCACGCCGTGTCTACCTGACCGGAATGTCGAACGGCAGCCTGATGGCCGAAGCCTACGCGGCCAGCCGCCCACGCGCAGTGAAAGCAGTGGCCGGGGTGTCCGGAACAATGGACCTGAAAACCTTTCCCGTGAAAGGCCCGGTGCCCCTGCTGCATATCCATGGGACGGCGGATCTCAACGTGCCATTTGACGGCGGGGTGGGAACCGGCGGGCATACGGATACCAGCTTCACGGCTGCAGCAGACGTCGTGGCGGCCTTCCGTGCGGCCTTCAAGGCTGATTTGACCCCGGTGACGCGGACGATCGACCCTGCCGAAGATGGGATGCAAGTGATCGAAACGACGTGGGCGAAAGCAGGCAAACCTGTCGTGCGGCTGATGATGATCGAAGGCGGCGGGCATGTCTGGCCAGGCGGGCGACGGGCCGAAGGGCAGGGCGGGGGCACGCTGGACATCAAGGCGAACACCGAACTGCTGCGGTTTTTCGCGGAACATCCATAGTGCGGCCTGTGCTCCGCCTGCCCGGGTGAACTATGGTCTGGCGGGGTGTATCCCGCCCTCCTCGATCACCCCCAACAACAAGGACAGCGCCTTTTCCGTCGCCGCCGCCCGCACCACGGCCCGGCCAAGCGCCCCAAATTCCACCGTCTCCGTCCGCGTTGTCCCTCCCGCTACGGCCAACCCGAAACAGACCTGGCCTTCGGGTTTGAACGCCGACCCGCCCGGCCCCGCGATCCCCGTGATGGATACGGCCAGTTGCGCCTCTGCTGCGACAAGTGCGCCCATGGCCATCTCGGCGGCCACCTGTACCGACACCGCGCCAAACGCGTTCAGCGTCGCCGACTGCACCCCCAGCATTCCCTGCTTGGCCGCGTTGGAATAGGTCACGAACCCCCGGTCGAACACATCGGACGAACCCGCCACGTCCGTCAGGGCTGCACTGACCATCCCCCCGGTGCAGCTTTCGGCGGTTACAATGCGCCAGCCTTTGGCGCGCGCGGCGGTCAGGATTGCGGCGGCCAGGATCGCGGTCGCGGTCATGCGAACAGCACCACATGATACAGAATGCCCAGAATGATCACGCCGATCCCCGCAAACAACCCCGCCCAAAGATCATCCAGCATCACACCGGCCGCATCCTGCCGCGCATCGGCGCGCCCGACCAGCCAAGGTTTCCAGATGTCAAACAGGCGGAACAGCACAAACGCCGCCAAAGGCGCGGGCCACGGCAGAAAATCAGGCGCATCGCCCCGCGCCCAGAACGCCGCCGCCGGAATGGCGAACGCCAGCCACTGGCCCGCTACCTCGTCAATCACGATCTCTGCCGGATCATCCCCCGCCCGCCCCGCCAGTTCGCGCGCACAGGCCCAGAACCCAAGCGCCGTGACGGCGGCGGTCGCCACTGCCAGCACCGGAAAACCCCCGACAGCATGCAGCCCAAGGGCCAGCCCCAACGCGACCGCTGATCCCCAGGTGCCCGGGGCAGGGCGCATCAGCCCCACGCCAAACCAGATCACCAGCAGGCGGCTCATCGTGCCACCAGCGTTGCCGTCGCCATCGCCGCAATCCCTTCCTCGCGCCCGGTAAAGCCAAGCCGTTCCGACGTCGTCGCCTTGACCGACACCCGCTCCACGTCCATCCCCATGATATCCGCCAGCGCCGCCCGCATCGCCGCCGCCTGCGGGCCGATCTTGGGGCGCTCACAGATCAGTGTCACGTCCGCATGCGTCAACTGATAGCCCCGCGCAGCCGCCCGCATCATCGCATGGCGCAGAAAGATGTGGCTCGCAGCCCCCTTCCATTGCGCATCGCTTGGTGGAAAATGCTGCCCGATATCGCCTTCCGCCAACGCCCCGTAGATCGCATCGGTCAGGGCGTGCATCCCCACATCCGCATCCGAATGCCCCAGCAGCGCCTTGTCATGCGGCATCTTCACCCCGCACAGCCACACATGATCGCCCGCCGTGAAAGCATGCACGTCAAACCCGTTGCCGACCCGAATATCCATACCGCCCCTCGCCCTTAGAATGGCTTCGGCCCGGGCAAAATCGGCGGGCCATGTCACTTTCAGGTTTTCTTCCTCGCCCGGCACGATCGCCACGTCCATCCCTGCCGCCTGCGCCACCTCGACATCATCCAACGCCCCCCCGGGGTGCGCCAGATGCGCCGCCAGAATCGCCTCGAACCGAAAGGCCTGCGGCGTTTGCGCCCGGAACAGCCGGCTGCGGTCCTGTGTGCCTTCCACCAGACCGTCCCCCCCCCGCCAAAGGGCGTCCGTCAACGCAAGCGCGGGTGCGGCACCCGTATGAATGTCCAGTGCCGCCAGCAGCCGCCCGATCAGATCCCCGCTGACCAGGGGCCGCGCCCCGTCATGGATCAACACCCGCGTCACCCCCTGACCGACAAGCGCGGTCAGCGCGTTGCGCACCGACACATCCCGCCGATCGCCGCCCGCCACCAGCATGGCCCCTTCGCACACAGCCGCCGCCTCATCTGCATCGCCCGGCGGGTACACCAGCACGATCCGGTCAATCCCGTGAGTGTCCCGAAAGGTCTGCAATGCACGGGCGACAACCGGCTTGCCTTGCAGCAGTCGCCACTGCTTGGCCCGGTCACCCCCGGCCCGAAGCCCGCGCCCTGCCGCCAAAACAATCGCTACGGTTGTCATTCGGGTGTCATCCTTTGTCCCTGTCCTTACGAGATGCCCGGTCGCAAGACAATCCGGCGCTCGCCATGGCTATTTGCCTAAATATTAGGCATCCACAGGATTTCGATCAATTCTGCGGCGATTGCACATTGCGTGGGCGGTTTCGCGGTCCTAGCTGACACAGGTGAACAAAAGGAAACGCCCCGTGGCTTTGCGCTTGGCCGAGGTAGATATCAATCCGCCGGTGCTGCTGGCACCCTTGGCCGGCATAACCGATCTGCCCTTTCGGCAGGTTGTGGCGGGCTTTGGCGCGGGGCTTGTGGTCAGCGAAATGATCGCCAGCCAAGAGGTGGTTCAGGCCAAACCTTTGGCGCGCGCCCGGGCCGAACTCGGTTTCGATCAGGCCGCAACCTCCGTCCAGATTGCCGGGCGTGAGGCATACTGGATGGCCGAGGCCGCGCGCTATGTCGAAGGGCAGGGCGCGCGGGTGATCGACATCAACATGGGCTGCCCCGCGAAAAAGGTGACGAACGGCTATTCCGGATCGGCCCTGATGAAAGATCTGGATCATGCCCTCACCCTGATCGACGCGGTAGTGGCGGCGGTGAAGGTGCCCGTCACCCTGAAAACCCGCTTGGGTTGGGATGACGCCGCACTCAATGCCGCTGAACTGGCGCGCCGGGCGGAAGGTGCCGGGGTGCAGATGATCACGATCCACGGGCGCACGCGCTGCCAGTTCTACAAGGGGGCGGCAGATTGGGCTGCGATCCGTGTGGTCAAGGATGCGGTGTCGATCCCGGTTATCGCGAACGGTGACATCGTGGATGCGGCCTCTGCCCGTCAGGCGCTTGCCCAGTCCGGTGCCGATGGGGTGATGATCGGGCGGGGCGCACAGGGGCGGCCCTGGCGACTTGCCGAAATTGCGGCCTCGCTGTTTGGAACACCCGCCCCCATCATCCCGCAGGGCGATGCTTTGGCCGATCTGGTGATCGGGCATTATCAGGCAATGCTGTCGTTTTACGGCGCAGACCTTGGTACCCGCGTCGCGCGCAAACATCTGGGCTGGTATCTGGAGGCGGCGGGCCTGACCACAGAACGCAGCCTGATCCTGACCTCAGACAGCCCCGATCAGGTCATCCGCGCCCTGCGCCGCAGTTTTGGCGATACTGGCCGGGCCGCCGCATGAAGACATTCCCGAAACCGTACCCGGTTCCCGGCGTGATCTGGGCGTCCCTGCCTGTGCCCGCCCTGCTGATAGATGCGAATGCCTGCATCATCGAGGCGAACCCTGCGGCCGAATCCTTCCTGAACGCCTCAAGCCGCGCGTTGAAGGGGCAGCCCGCGTTTGACCGGCTGCATGTCGATGCCGATATGGTCAGTTCCCTGTCGCGCGCCCGCGCCAATCAATCTGCACTTTTCATCAATGACGTCGATGTCACCTCAGGCGACCGCCCTGCGCAGCAATGCACGGTGCAGATCGCACCTCTGGCCGACAATGCCGAGATCATCATGCTGCTGATTTCCCCGCGTGACATTGCAGACCGTCTGGGGCGGGCAACCCACGCGAAAACGGCCGCGCGGTCTGCCATCGGTATGGCCGAAATGCTTGCGCATGAAATCAAGAACCCCCTCGCCGGTATTTCAGGGGCCGCACAGCTTTTGTCGATGGGCCTGACGGCCGAAGATCGCGAACTCACCGACCTGATCGTCGAGGAAACCCGCCGCATCGTGAAACTGCTGGAACAGGTGGAACAGTTCGGCAATCTGCGCCCACCGGACCGCCGCGCGGTCAACATCCACGACGCGCTGGACAGGGCACGCAAATCGGCGCTGGTGGGCTTTGCCGTGAACATGACGATCGTTGAAGAATACGATCCTTCCCTCCCGTCTACCTTTGCCGATCTGGATCAGCTGGTGCAGGTCTTCCTCAATCTGATCAAGAATGCTGCCGAAGCCTGCGGTGCCCGGGGTGGCACGATCCGGCTGCGCACCTTCTATGATCTGTCTTTGCGCCTGCGCAGGCGCGATGGCACCGGCAACACGCTGCCCCTGCAGATTGAAATCATCGACGACGGTCCCGGCCTGCCGCCCGCAATCGCAGCCGAGGTTTTTGAGCCGTTCGTGTCAGGCCGCGAAAACGGCACCGGTCTCGGGTTGGCCTTGGTCTCCAAAATCATCGGGGATCATGACGGCTGGATTGCAGTCGATTCCGTTCCCGGCCGTACTGTGTTCCGTCTGTCGCTTCCCATGGCACCCAAAGAAATTCTTCAGAAAAAGGACCAATCCTGATGGATGGCACAGTTCTTGTCGCAGACGATGACCGCACGATCCGCACGGTTCTGACCCAGGCCCTGACGCGGGCCGGATGCAAGGTGCACGCGACCAGCAGCCTGATGACGCTGATGCGGTGGGTGGAGGAAGGAAAGGGCGATCTGGTCATTTCCGACGTGATGATGCCGGACGGGAACGGGCTGGAAGCCTTGCCCCGGATCAGTCAGCTGCGCCCCGGTCTGCCGGTCATCGTGATTTCGGCACAGAACACGATCATGACCGCCATTCAGGCGGCCGAGGCCGAGGCGTTCGATTACCTGCCAAAGCCCTTCGATCTGCCCGATCTGATGAAAAGGTCGGCCAAAGCGCTGGATATGAAACGCCGTGCCCCGCAACGCCCCGCCGCACCCCGTGAACCGGCTGAGGATCTGCCACTGGTGGGGCGCACGGCGGCCATGCAGGCGCTCTACCGCCTTGTGGCCCGTGTGATGAACACCGATCTGGCCGTGCTGGTCACGGGCGAATCCGGCACCGGAAAGTCGCTGATCGCGCGTGCAATCCATGATTTTTCCGACCGTCGGTCGATGCCCTTCATCGTGGCCCAGGCGGCCGATCTGCAAGGTGTCGAAGGCCCGGCAGGCCTGCTGGCCCGGGCGCGTGGCGGCAGTCTGGTATTTGATGAAGTGGCCGATTTTGACGATGATGCGCAGGCGCGCGCGGTGCGCATGCTCGACATGCTGGGCGACGGCGCGCCCCGCATCATGGCCACCAGCCAGATTGATCTGGGTGGCCAGATCGAGGCCGGCCTGTTCCGCCAAGACCTGTTCTATCGTCTTGGCGGGGTCACCCTGCATGTGCCCAGCCTGCGCGAACGGGTTGACGACATCCCCCTGCTCGCCGAACATTTCCTCGCGCGCGGCGAACGTGATTTTGGCACGCTGCGCCGTCTGTCGCCCGAAGCCCGCGATCTGGTCCGCGCCTACGGCTGGCCCGGCAACGTGCGCCAACTGGAAAACACCCTGCGCCGCCTGATGGTCACCGCGTCCGAGCCGGAAATCAGCCGCGCCGAAGTTGAAACCGCCCTTGGCAGTCAGCCCGCCATGGAACCCCTGAAAGGGGCTGCGGATGGTGAGCGGCTTTCCGCCTCGGTCGCCCGCCACCTCAAGCGCTATTTCGATCTGCATGGCGGTGCCCTGCCGCCACCCGGCGTTTATCAGCGGATTTTGCGGGAAATCGAAGGCCCGCTGATCGAGATTGCGCTGGATGCCACGGCGGGAAATCAGGCGAAATGCGCTGATCTGCTGGGCATCAACCGCAATACCTTGCGCAAGAAGAT
Organism: Gemmobacter sp.; assembly: GCA_031376195.1. GTDB lineage: Bacteria > Pseudomonadota > Alphaproteobacteria > Rhodobacterales > Rhodobacteraceae > JANPIX01. The sequence continues at coordinate 15,102 of JANMDH010000123.1, forward strand.
CACGGATCTGGATATTCGCGTGACACGCCGCCGCAAGCTGATGTAAAACCGCAACATGATGCGTGTCGAACAGGTTGCAAACCCCTTCGGACGCAAGATGTGGCGGTGGGGTCTTTTTGGCGTAACCCTGCCCAGATAGGGCTTATTTCGGGTGCCGACGGCGATTTACAGCAGCAACTGGATGAACAAACTCTCCCGCCTGCGCAGGCAGCGCCGGGTGCAGACGGTCATGACGGTCGGCCTTGGCGTGATGGGGCCGATTCTCGCGCTCATCACCTTTCTGTCGCTGGGCACTTTCAACCTTGGGGCCGCCTCGCTTGGCCTGCGTCTGGTTCTGCTGGCCGATCTCGTTTATGTGCTCGTGCTGGCGGCCCTCGTGCTGGCCCGCCTCGCAAGGATCGTCTCGGACAGGCGATCCAAATCCGCAGGGTCGCGCCTGCATCTGCGGTTGTCCGGTGTGTTTGCTCTTGTCGCACTGACCCCCACCGTTCTGGTCGCCATTTTCGCCGTGATCAGCCTGAATGTCGGGCTTGAGGGGTGGTTTTCCGACCGCGTGCGTCAGGTCGTCGGCAATTCGCTCGCCGCAGCCGAGGCTTATGAGGCCGAACATCAGCGCGACCTGACCGAAGACGCCCGCGCCCTCGCCGTCTATCTGGACAAGGCCAAGAAATCCACGCTGTTCCTGCAGGATGATCAGTTGCGCCCGGTGCTGACCCAGGGGCAAAGCCTGATCCAGCGGGGCCTGCGCGAGGCTTATCTGATCGACGGCGGCGGCGATTTGCGCACCCGTGGCGAACGGTCCTATCTGTTCGACTTTGAAAAGCCGACCCCCGATCAGATTGCCCGCGCAAAGACCGGCGAAACCGTCATCATTCAGGATTGGGCGAACGACGAATTCCGTGCCCTGGTCCACCTGAATGCCTTCGCCGACCGTTATCTTTACATCTCGCGCAAGGTCGATGGCTCGATCCTGTCCCTGCTGGACGAAACCCGCGAAACGGTGCGCCTCTATCATCAGCTCGAATCCGAACGCGGGCGGCTGCTGTTTGAATTCGGCCTTCTGTATCTTGGTTTTGCGGTGATCCTGATACTCGCTGCCATCTGGCTGGGCCTGTGGTTTGCCGAGCGCCTGTCACGGCCCGTCGGGCGTCTTGCGGGTGCGGCACAGCGGGTGGGCGCGGGCGATCTGGACGTGCAGGTCGTCGAAGAAGAAGGCGACGATGAAATCGCGATGATGGGCCGCCTGTTCAACCAGATGACCCGTCAGCTGAAGGGGCAGCGCGAGGCATTGGTAGAAAGCAACCGCCACAGTGAAGGGCGCCGTCGCCTGTTTGATTCGGTCCTCACCTCGATCACAGCGGGGGTGATTGGTCTGGATGCCCGGGGGCGCGTCGATTTTGCCAACCGGGCTGCGGAACGATTACTCGATTTTCAGGACGGCGCGCCGGACCAGTCCCTGACCGTCGCCGTGCCGGAATTTGGCGCGCTGTTTGATCGGGTGAAATTGGGCGGCGGGGCCGCCGTTCAGGAAGAAGTGCGTCTTGTCCGCCAGGGCCGCATGGAAAGCCTGCTGGTCCGGATGAGCGGTCGGCGCTCTGACACGGGCCGCGTGGAAGGCTTCGTTGTTGCCTTTGACGACGTGACGGATCTGGTGTCGGCACAGCGCATGGCCGCGTGGGGGGATGTGGCGCGGCGCATCGCGCATGAAATCAAGAACCCGCTGACCCCGATCCAGCTTTCCGCCGAACGCATTCGCCGCAAATTCAAACCCATGGTGGGCGCACAAGGCGCGGATCTGGATCAGTACACCGACGTGATCATTCGCCAGACCAATGACCTGCGGCGGATTGTGGACGAGTTTTCCAAATTCGCCCGCATGCCGGAACCCGAACGCCGCACCACCGATCTGATCAGGATCGTGCAGGACGCACTTACCCTTCAAGAGGCGGGACAACCCAAAGTGACCTTTGTCGCCAATCTGCCGCCCGGACCTATCGCAATGGACCTTGACGCCACCATGATTTCGCAGGCGATGATGAACCTGATCAAGAACGCTGGCGAAGCCATTGAAAGTAAGATGGAAACGGGTACTGATACAGACTTTGTTCCGGAAATCCATGTCGATGTCATCCCCGGTGACGATCACATCACGATCCGCATCGCCGATAACGGCACAGGCCTGCCACCTGATCGTGCACGCCTGTTTGAACCCTATGTCACGACCCGCGAAAAAGGCACGGGTCTGGGCCTGCCCATTGTCAAAAAGATCATTGAAGAACACGGCGGAACTCTTGTTCTGACCGACGCGCCCCTTTTTGCGGGCAACAACCATAGGGGTGCCGCAGCCGAAATCCGGCTGCCCCTGCCACCGGCTCGGTCCGCTGGCGGGGCAGACGATCCGGCCCAGCCAGAAACCAAGAGGGAACAATGAGCTCGATTTTAATCGTCGATGATGAACGTGATATCCGTGAACTGATCGGAGATATCCTGAAGGACGAAGGCTATGCCGTGCGTCTGGCGGCAAATGCCGATGAATGTCTGGCCGCCATCAATACGGAACCCCCGGCACTGATGATCCTCGACATCTGGCTCAAGGACAGCCGGATGGACGGGATCGACATCCTGAAACATGTGCGGCGCGACAACCCCGATGTGCCAGTGGTGATCATTTCAGGCCATGGCAACATTGAAATTGCCGTCGCCGCGATCAAGCAGGGGGCCTATGATTTCATCGAAAAGCCCTTCAACATCGACCAGTTGATGGTCGTTGTCAGCCGCGCGATGGAAACCTCGCGGCTCCGGCGTGAAAACAGCGAATTGCGCAGGCGGGATGTGACGGCATCGGAAATGCTGGGCAATTCGATGGCCTTCAAACTGCTGAAGGCCAATCTGGAAAAAGTCACGAAATCGAATGGCCGCGTGATGCTGACCGGGCCTGCCGGGTCCGGCAAGGAAATGGCGGCACGCTATATCCATGCCAATTCCAACCGATCCTCGGCCCCCTTCGTTTCCGTCTCCTCCGCGACGATTGAACCGGACCGGATGGAAGAAGTTCTGTTCGGGCGGGAAACGGCAGACAGGCGCGTCGAACCCGGCCTGCTGGAACAGGCGCATGGCGGCATGGTCTATTTCGACGAAGTGGCCGATATGCCTTTGGGCACGCAATCGAAAATCCTGCGCGTGCTCACCGATCAGCAATTCCTGCGGGTCGGCGGTGCCGATAAGGTCCGGGTGGATTTGCGCGTCATTTCATCGACAACCCGCGACCTGCGGGCCGAAATCAACGCAGGCCGGTTCCGGCAGGAACTGTATGACCGCCTGAATGTGGTCCCGATCCCGGTGCCCAGTCTGGAAGAACGGCGCGAAGACATTCCAGAACTGACGAACGCGTTCATCGAAATGTTCCACAAGACCCAAGGCCTGCCACAACGTGAACTGACGCCTGAGGCCGAAGCAATGTTGCAGACGATGCAGTGGCCCGGCAACGTGCGCCAGTTGCGCAACATCATCGAACGGGTGCTGATCCTGGGCGACAGTGGGGGTGCAATCGAGGCGCGCGAACTGCCCGGCCGGGAATTCGTGCCCGAAGGCGACGGGCGGCTGGTTCTGGGGGGTGCCCTTGCAACCCTGCCGCTGCGCGAAGCGCGCGAGCTGTTTGAAAAGGAATATCTTCTGACCCAGATCAACCGATTTGGCGGCAACATCAGCCGGACCGCGAATTTCGTCGGCATGGAACGCTCGGCCCTGCACCGCAAATTGAAATCGCTGGGCGTGGTCACAACGACCAAGGCAGGGGGCCGGGTGGCGCATCTGGAAGACATGGATGACGACGCGGAATAGGCCGCGCCACCAAGCCCGCCGTTGACCTAAGCGCCATCCCGTGGCACTCCGTTCCCAACCGGGGCGGCCACAGGATACCAAATGAAGGTGATTATCTGCGGCGCGGGGCAGGTCGGCTGGCAGATTGCACGGCATTTGTCGGGTGAAAAGAACTCGGTCACCATTGTCGACGTGAACGAAGATCTGGTCCGCCGCGCGACAGATACGTTGGATGTCACGGGCGTTGTGGGGTTTGCCAGCTATCCCGATGTTCTGGAACGGGCAGGGGCCCGCGACGCCGACATGATCATCGCCGCGACCCATTCGGACGAGGTGAACATGGTCACCTGTCAGGTCGCCCATTCGGTGTTTGGCATCACCCGCAAAATCGCCCGCCTGCGGGCAAGTGCCTACATGGATCCCCTGTATGACGTGATGTATCGCCGTGACCATCTGCCCATCGACGTGATCATCAGCCCGGAACGCGAAGTGGCCGACGCCGCTTTGCAACGGCTGGCAGCCCCCGCCACGTTTGACACTGAAAGTTTCATGGGTGGCAAGGCGCAGTTGCTCGGCATCGCGCTGGACGCGGATTGCCCGGTGCTGAACACGCCCCTCCGACAGTTGAACGAACTGTTTTCCACCCTCCGCGCGATTGTCGTGGGCGTGCGGCGCGCAGGTGTCCTCTTCGCGCCGGACGCCAGCGATCAGTTGTTTGGCGATGACCAGATTTATGTTTTCTGTCACAGCGAAGACTTGAACAGAACGCTGGAAATCTTTGGCAAGGCAACGAAAAAGCAGGAACGTGTTGTCATTATCGGCGGGGGCAACGTCGGTCTGGCCGTCGCCCGCGCGCTGGAGGCGCGGACAGACAGGATTCGCGCCAAGATCATCGAACGCGACCGCGACACAGCCGAACGCGCGGCCGACAGCCTGTCGCGCACCATCGTGCTGCATGGCGACGGCATGGACAGCGAATTACTGCTCGAAGCAGCCATCGAACGCGCCGATGCCGTGCTTGCCGTCACCGATGACGACAAAACCAATCTGCTCGTGGCGGTCCGCGCGAAATCGGCAGGCTGTGCCATGGCAATTGCGCTGGTCAATGACCCGACGCTGATCCCTCTCATGGGGCCGTTGGATATTGACGCCTACATCAACCCGCGCGCCACCACCGTATCGTCGATCCTGCGCCACATCCGGCATGGCCGGGTCCGTGAGATTTATTCGATCGGCGACGCCGAGGCCGAGGTGATCGAGGCCCAGGTTCTGGGCACCTCTCCATTGGCAGGCAAGATGATCCGCGATATTGCGTTTCCTGACGGTGTCCTTGTCGGGGCCGTGATGCGCCGCGACAAGGTGATGAAACCCACAGGCGACATGCGGATGGAAGAAGGCGATGTGATCGCCCTGTTCGCAATGGCCAGAGACGTGCCCGAGGTTGAACGCCTTCTCCAAGTTTCCATAGACTTTTTCTGATGCCGATGCCGCGGCTCAGCTCGGTGCCGTTGCTGGTGATCCTGATGGGGGTTTCGGCCATCTTGATGTATCTGCCCGCGTTTCACGCCTTTGGTTTGCGCCAGTATGCCGTGGCGCGCCCATTCTTTTATGGCGGCACCGTCACCCTTGCCGTCACCGCGATGGTTGCACTCGCCACCGCAAACCGGTTGCCGTCCATTCGCCCGCGTGGTCATTTGGGCACACTGGTCTGGGCCTACATCATCCTGCCCATGATACTTGCCCTGCCGTTGCATCAGGCGCTCGCCGACACATCGCTTTTGAACGCCTGGTTCGAAATGGTCTCAAGCCTGACCACAACAGGGGCCACCGTCTATGAGCCGGAGTTCAGGCTCGCCCCGTCGCTGCATTTGTGGCGGGCGCTGGTCGGCTGGATGGGCGGGTTGTTCATCCTTGTGACAGCCATGGCCATTCTGACACCGCTGAATTTGGGCGGTGCCGAGGTGATTACCGGTCGTGCCCCCGGGGGTGGACGAAATGATGTCCGCATCGCCGATCCGTCCATGCGCATCCTGCGGCAATTTCTGACGATCTTCCCCGTCTATGCAGGGCTGACCCTTATTCTCTGGGCTTTGCTGGCGATGGCAGGCGATTCCGCCTTTGTTGCGGCCTGTCACGCCATGGCCACGATGTCATCAAGCGGGATTTCCCCTATTGGCGGGGTCGCCGGGGCGGCGTCGGGCATCACCGGCGAAATTCTTGTTTTCGGATTTTTCTTCTTTGCGGTCACCCGCAGTCTTCTGCCCGGCGCCGCCCTGACGCAGGACGCCCCTTCGCTCCGCACCGATCCTGAATTGCGGATGGCATTGATCATCGTGGCATCCGTCACGGTTCTGCTTATTCTGCGCCGTCTCGTCTGGGTGTTTGAACCGGATCCGACGTTTGGGGTGATCGCACTCTTGCAGGCCGCGTGGGGGGTTGCATTCACCAGCCTGTCCTTGCTCACCACGAACGGCTTTGTATCAAACGATTGGGCCGAGGCGCGGCTGTGGTCCGGCCTTGGTGCGCCGGGGCTTTTGCTCGCCGGCCTCGCCATGATGGGGGGCGGCATCGCCACCACGGCAGGGGGCATCAAGTTGCTGCGCGTCTATGCCCTGATCCGGCACGGCGAACGTCAGTTGGAACGGCAGGTTCATCCCAGTTCCATCGGTGGCGCGGGAAATGAGGCGCGGCGTCTGCGCCGCGAAGGTGCCTACCTCGCGTGGATATTCTTCGTCCTGTTCGGTCTGTCCGTCGGGTTGGTCTGCGCAATCCTCACCCTGACCGGGCAGGAAATTGAGCCTGCTTTGCTGTTCAGCATCGCCTCGCTCACCAACACCGGCCCCTTGCCGGGGATCAGCGGGGGCGCGGGCTTTGCCTATGCCAGTCTGGATGGCGTGGCAAAAGTCGTCTGCGCTATCGCCATGGTGATCGGGCGGGTTGAAACGCTGGCCATTCTGGTGCTGCTGACCCCGGATCGCTGGCGCGACTGATCCTGCCGTGGGGTCCGTTTTGGGGCTGGAATCTGGTGCAAAGCCCCTTCATACTCCCCCCTGAGGGGCAGGGCTTGCAGATCAGCACTGTTCTTGGGGACCTGCAAAAAAGGCAAAAAAACAATGGCAGCCGATAAACAAAACCTGCAAGACGCCTTCCTTAATCATGTTCGCAAAGCCAAAATTCCCGTGACGATTTTCCTGATCAACGGGGTAAAGCTGCAAGGCGTGATCACGTGGTTTGATAATTTCTGCGTTCTGTTGCGCAGGGATGGGCAGTCACAACTTGTCTATAAACATGCGATTTCGACCATCATGCCCGGTGCGCCGATAAGCCTTTATGAAGGTGAAGACTGATTTCTGATCCACTGGACGACGATGACGACCTTGACCTGATGCCCGATGGCACCCGGTTTGCCGGTCATGAAACTGCCGCGCGCCCGACGCGGGGCTATGTGCTGCATCCCGACATGAAGGCAGATCGCACGCGCCGGTTGCCCGAACACGGGCTGGACGAGGCGGTGGCGCTGGCAGGTGCCCTCCCCGGTCTGACAGTCACGGGGGCCGAGGTGGTTCGCGTGGCGCGGGCAAATCCGGCCACGCTGTTGGGGTCGGGCAAAGTGGCGGACCTCAAGGCCCGATTTGCCGAACTGGATGTGGAACTGGTGCTGGTGGACGGATCGGTCACCCCCGTGCAACAGCGCAATCTGGAAAAGGAATGGAGGGTCAAACTGCTTGACCGGACCGGACTGATTCTTGAAATTTTCGCAGATCGCGCCCGTACGCGCGAAGGTGTGATGCAAGTGGAACTTGCCGCACTGTCGTATCAACGCACGCGTCTGGTGCGCGCCTGGACCCACCTTGAACGTCAGCGTGGCGGGTTCGGCTTTGTCGGCGGCCCCGGCGAAACCCAGATCGAATCAGACCGCAGGGCCATCGACGATCAGGTGATCCGCATCAAACGGCAACTGGACCGCGTGGTGAAAACCCGCGAACTGCACCGCGCGGCCCGGCGCAAGGTGCCGTTCCCGGTGGTGGCCTTGGTCGGTTATACCAACGCGGGCAAATCGACGCTGTTCAACCGGATGACAGGGGCGGATGTTCTGGCCAAGGATATGCTGTTTGCAACGCTGGACCCCACGATGCGGGGGGTGACGCTGCCATCCGGGCGCAAGATCATTGCATCCGACACGGTGGGTTTTATCAGTGATCTGCCGACGCAGCTCGTGGCCGCCTTCCGCGCCACCCTGGAATAGGTGCTCGAGGCGGACCTGATCTGCCATGTCCGTGACATCAGCCACCCGGAATCGGCGGAACAGGCGGCGGATGTGCGCGACATCATGACCTCGCTTGGCGTCAGGGCGACGGTCCCGGTGATCGAGGTCTGGAACAAACTTGATCTTGTAACAGGCACCGCGCGGGATGCCCTGATCCTGCAAAGTGCAGCGCGCGATGAGGTGCAGGCAGTATCCGCGCTGACCGGGGACGGGATCGACACGCTGCTGGCGCGGATAAGCCGGGCGTTCGAGGAAGAAAAATCTGATGCCGTGCTGTTGCTGCCCTTTGATCAGGGCCGAAGACGGGCATGGCTGCATGGCCATGACGTCGTCACAGCAGAGCAGACGGGCGATGACGGCTGGCAGATTTCCGTCCGCTGGACAGCGCGGCAGGCCGCAGAATGGGCGGCGGCCTAGGGCACTTCTGATTTCGGGTGGGCGATCCGCCCAGCGCTGTTAACGATCTTTGCCCCCTGCGTCTGTATGTACGGAAAAAATACGGAAAACATACGCTTGCAATACGCAAAAAATACGCAAATAATATCACTGGATCAATATCTTATACCACAGAACCCTGTATCCAGTCATCGCGGCGCAGCGTCAGATAAATCGAATCGCACCACTCATCCTTCCACTGCATCGTTCGCTCGGCCCGGTGCGTCTCCCGAAATCCCAACCTTCCCAGCAGGCTCAGCGACGCCACGTTGCGCGGGTCAACCTCTGCGGTCAGCGCCTCAATCTCGTGGTGCAAGAACAGATGGCGGATCGCCGCCATCATCGCCTCCCGCGCAAAACCCTGTCCCCAAAGGTCAGGATGCAGCAAAAATCCCACCTCCGGCAACCGCCAGGCCCCGGCTTTACCCACCACGCGGCCTTGATATTCGATCAGGAAATCATCGCTTTCCCCCACCGGGTTGGCCAACATCGCTGCCAGCCAGGCTTCGGTCTGGCCCAAGGTTTCATGTTCCGGCGTTGACCAATACCGCATCGTGCGCGGGTCTGACAGAAGGCCATGAATGTCATCAACATCGCTTGCCCTCGCGCGCCGCAGCACCAGCCGCGCTGTTTCAATCCGGTCCGGGATCATTGATCTATTCCCCAGAAAATATGATTGCAAAACAAGGTATTATGTTCTCAATGCATTGTGAAAGTTGCACGCGGGCAATTCCTCTTGGCTGTGGTCATTCAACCGCCTCGGCCGGGGTCAGAACTGTAATCCCCACCGCAGCCGCCCGCGCCAGTTCCGGGTCCAGCGACATCGGAATATATTCCCCCCGCCGCCACAGAACGCCCATGTCGTCGTAAAAACGGCTCAACGGGTGGCCGGATTGTCCGGTCGAAACGATGAACACCGACGAATCCGGATCGGCGAAATCATAAACCCCCCGATACCCCGCACCGTGCACATTGAGGAACGGGTCAGGTTCCGTTCCCTTCGTTACCCCCCGCATCAGGGTGTCGCCATCCCCGCTGGTCGATTGCCGAATATTCACGAAATAGCGCAAGACAGGGACATCGCCCAGAACGGGATGATTCTGTGCTGCCTGATGCGCGTCCCCCCAACGCCAGCTTTCGATGTTGGGCCCGTATTTTTCCGTCAGATACAGCAGTGCTTCATCCAATGCGATGCGGGCAATATCGGTGCAGGTTTCCACCGGCGATGATTGCAACACATCGCACCAGACCCCAGCCCCGTCGATGTTGCGATACACCCGTTCTACGAATACCGGATCAAGGTGCGCGAACGAATCCGCCATCGGCCCGATCTCATCCCGAATCAGTCGGTCATTCAACGCCCGCATCCAAGCCGCATAGATCAGGGGTTCTGGCAGATGTTCGTTCATCTCGCCGTTCCATTTGGCCAGCAGATCCAGCGCCTGTTTGCGCAGGCGTTCGGGCGACCCTTCCGGTGAAGGCGCATCCGTGAACCACAAATCCGCCCCGATCAGCGATAAAAGCGTGCGCGCTGTGAAACTTACCGTATCAAGCTGCGCCTCGATGAAACTGCCGCGCGTGTGAACCTCGCGCGCCTTCATCAGGCCCATCCAGCGTTGAATCCGCTGGGTATCGCCCCAAAGATAGCTGAAATGATCGGGAAAGGGACGATCCACTGTCTTGTTGTTGGTATTGCCGATGATGCCGCTGGTGGGGTTCACCACAACGGGCGCTTCGGAATACGGCAGCAATCCTTGCCAGCGATTGGCGGCAATCCAGCCCGGGCTGGGCATTCGCCCCTGACTTTGATGGGCGGCATCGCGTCTGGGCATCGCCCCCACAGTCTGCATCGCAATTCCCTTCATATCGGCCAGCATCAGGTTCTGTGACGGGGCGATGAACTGAGCGCCCATACTTTGCGCCTCGGCCACAGATTTGGCCCGCATCAACCCCATGGCGGCGGTCATCGACGTGTCTGCCGCACTCAGCGCCGTCCACGACAACGACGCGACATGCCCGGCGGGTGTCACGCTGCCCAGATCATAATGTGACCCTGGCAGAACCGGGCCATTGTCTGTCCAACGCAGGGTGATCGTCACCGGGTCACTGCCTGCGACTTCGATAATGGATCGGCGTTTTTCAAACGTTTTCCACCCTTCGGGAGTGCGGTATTCTTCTTTATTGGCGGGGTTTACCTCTTCGATGAACAGATCCAGATCGTCCAGATACGACGACGTGATCCCCCAGCCCAACAGGTCTGAGCGCCCGGCCAGAATGGCAGGAACGCCCGGGATGGTGGCCCCGATCACCCCACCCGATGTCAGCTCCAGCCGTGCGAGATACCAGATCGACGGCGCCGTAAAGCCAAGATGGGGATCATTGGCCAGCAGCGACCCGCCAGCAGCCGACCGTCCGGGGGCAGCAGCAAACGCGTTTGACGCTGCCGAAAAAGCCATCGGCAGAATGGGGGAAAGGGGGTCTTGCGCGAGACGGGTCGGGGTCGCATCGGGCAGGACACCGGGCACAAGGCTTGCATAATCGGGCAGTGCGATGACAGCCTGCGTGGGGTCGTCCGGCAGGATATCTTTCAGGCGTTCGGGCGACAGCAGCAATGACATCCGCGCACGCAGCACCTCAGCCGCAAGCTGGGATGAAGTTTGCAGCGCCATCAATTTGATGATCGCAATGCTGTCAGCAGGTTGCCACGCCGCAATTTCGTTGGAAAAGAAAAAGAACTCAGGCGCCCCCCGCCCGCGGGCTTCGGCATTGACCTGCCCGATCCAGGCATTCACTCCGTTGGAATAGGCTGTCAGGGCGGCTTGGGTTGCCACATCCTGTGCCGCGACGGATTGCAGGGACAGATTGTAAAAATCAAAACGCCGCATCAATTCGTCGATTTTCAGGGTGCGCTCGCCGAACACCTCGGACAAGCGCCCCTGCGCCGTCCGGCGCAGCACGGTCATCTGCCAAAGCCGGTCCTGCGCATGGGCAAGGCCAAGGGCGAAAAACACGTCAGGGTCAGTTGCGCCAAAGATATGCGGCACATCACTGACGTTTCGCACGATTTCGACTGGTGCCGTGATGCCGGGCAGCGTGAAAGATTCAGAATAATCGGGCAGGGACCGCGACAGGAAATAATAGCCAATCAGCAGGGCTGCAAGCGACAGGACGACGGCCGCTGTGAACAGCCGCAAAAGCCAGCGAAAGAGGATGATCATGGTGGCGCCCGTTCTTGACCTTGGCGGTTGCATGGCTTCCTAGTCTATCCGGCAGTGCAGGGCAATCAGGGCAGGCGGGATCATGGCATCGGTGGCGTTCTTGGGTTTGGGTGTGATGGGTTTTCCGATGGCGGGCCATCTTGTGGCCAAGGGACATTCAGTGACCGTTTACAACCGATCCCCCGCAAAAGCCGTGGCCTGGGTCGCCCGACATGGGGGCAAGTCGGCCGCGACACCGGCACTTGCAGCCATGGGGGCCGACTTCGTGATGGCCTGCGTCGGCAATGATGACGATCTACGCGCCGTGTGCACGGGGCCGGATGGGGCGTTCAATGGCATGTCGCGGGGTGCAGTGTTTGTTGATCATACAACCGTTTCGGCACAGGTGACGCGACAGATGTCGGCGCAGGCTGCAAATCTTGGATTAGGGTTTGTGGATGCGCCGGTGTCGGGCGGGCAGGCCGGGGCAGAAAACGGTGCTCTGTCAGTAATGTGCGGTGGCGACGCCGATGCCTATGCAAAGGCCGAACCTGTGATCGCCGCCTATGCCCGTATCTGCCGCCGTCTGGGTGACAGCGGGGCAGGGCAGTTGGCCAAGATGATGAACCAGATCGCAATCGCCGGGCTGGTTCAGGGACTGGCCGAGGCGCTGGCGTTTGGCCAAAAGGCGGGTCTGGACGGCGAAGCCGTGGTCGAGGTGATCAGCCAAGGCGCCGCGGGCAGCTGGCAGATGGTCAACCGTCACAAGACGATGCTCGCGGACACATTCGATTTCGGTTTCGCAGTGGACTGGATGCGCAAGGATCTGGGCATCTGTCTTGCGACCGCGAATGAAATCGGGGCCAGCCTGCCCGTGACCGCGCTGGTCGATCAGTTCTACAAGGATGTGCAACTGATGGGCGGCGCGCGCAATGACACATCAAGTCTGATCAGGCGGCTGAACCGCTGACCGTACTTTTGTCTGAAATATCCTTATCGAAGGCCAGAAATTTCGTTGTGCATGCGGCTTATGGGATGATCCGCGTGTATTTCACGCCCGATAGCGTGGCCCCGGCGATCAATCCCGACTGACCGAACACCAACGCAATCACCGGGTCCAGCTCGGTTGTTTCCTTGCCGATGCTGGCCCCCTGATCCGGGGTGGCATAGCGGATGTCCGCCCCCGCCGCCCAGCCGTTGCCACGTCGGAAATCGGCGAGCGCTGCGTCAGTCATAAAAAACAATGCATGTGCATATTGCTGCGCGCCGATCTGAAGCCCGAAGGACGCTTTGGTCGACGAATAATAATCGACCGTTACATCCCGGATGCGCAGGGCCCCCCGCCCATAAGCGCCGCCGTAGATCAGGCCGGCCTCGGTGACCAGAGGCATATACAAAACGCCTGCAGCCTGATTGGCGAGGTCTTGGGTGCCGGGATAGCCATTGAACAGATAGTCCCGCGTCGCATCAACCCGCGCGTCAATCGTTTCCGCCCCGCGACCGCCCACACCGTTGCTGCACGCAGATAATGCAAAAGCAGCACCACCAGATGCCAAAAGAAATCGTCTAGAAAAATCTGCCATGTCTTGCCCTCGTTTGCCTCACCGGGGTCTGCTGGCCCCGTTGTGGATAAGTATAGGGATAAAATTGCCGGCTGTCATTCCCTTCCCGCGCTTGCGCGCAGGTCCCCGCCGATCATACGTTTATTCCCGCGCCAACAGACGTGCGATGTCGGGGGCGAAATAGGTCAGAACGCCATCGCACCCGGCGCGCTTGAAACAGGTCAGGCTTTCCATCATCGCCTTTTCCCCGTCGATCCAGCCCCGGTCTGCCGCGCCCCGGATCATCGCGTATTCACCCGATACCTGATAGGCGAACGTCGGGACCCCAAAGGTTGATTTTACCGCCGCGCAGATGTCCAGATACGGCATCCCCGGTTTCACCATCACCATATCTGCCCCTTCGCGCAGATCGCGTTCGATCAGGCGCAATGCTTCGTCCCTGTTCCCCGGATTCATCTGATAGGTCTTCTTGTCCCCTTTCAGCGCCCCAGACGCGCCGACGGCATCGCGGAATGGCCAGTAAAACGCGCTCGCATATTTCGCCGCATAGGACAGGATCGTCACATCCTTGTGCCCCGCACCTTCCAAAGCCGACCGCATGGCCCCGATCCGCCCGTCCATCATGTCGGACGGCCCCAGAATATCCGCACCCGACTCCGCCTGCGCCAAACTCATCTTGACCAGGGCCTCGACCGATTCATCGTTCAGGATCACCCCATCCCGCACCAGCCCGTCATGCCCATGCAAATTGTAAGGGTCCAGCGCCACGTCCGTCATCACCGCAATCCCCGGCACTGCCGCCTTGATCGCCCGGATCGCCCGGTTTGCCAGATTGTCGGGGTTCCAAGCCTCGGCACAATCTGCCGTCTTCAGGGCAGGATCAGTGTAGGGGAACAGACATACTGCCGGAATACCCAGTTCCGCCGCCTCTTCGGCCGCCGCCACAACCAGATCGACCGACCTTCGCATCACACCCGGCATCGACGCGATCGGGTCTGTCACATTCACCCCATCACGCACGAAAAGCGGCCAGATCAGGTCATCCACTGTCAGGACATGTTCCTGCGCCAGCCTGCGCAACGCATCGGTTCGGCGCAAACGGCGAAAACGGGTGGCGGGAAAAGCGGCTTGAACAGGGCGCATGGCGGGCTTTCTGACGGACGGGCGATACCGGATCGGCATCTGTGCAAAAGATGTATGTTTTTTTACTGCCTGCCATGGAAATCCGCCACTCTCAAGGGTAGGAATGCGGCTCAGCCGTCGCTGGGCATCGGGCCGGCGCGATGCGTAAAACTTGGGGGCGTACGAGTTGGATTTGTATCAGACAGTTTCGCAGGTGATCGACACCCGGTCTTTTTCCAGCCTTTGG
>JANMDH010000126.1:0-19524 GCA_031376195.1 Gemmobacter sp.
TGTCCCACGGCCTGCGCGCCAATTTGGCCGCCGCCTGCAGGTCGCGTCGGGTGAGGTCATTGCCGGCGCCGTAGCCCCAGACCAATTCCAAGGCCGCTGCGTCGGGCACATCTGACCCGCCAGAGCCGAGGGCCACGACCAATTCCGCCTCGTGGTGAAAGTCGGCAGTGCCGGGCGGATAGGGGATGCGCGCACCGCTGTCGATTACCGCATCGGCGGGTTTGGCGAAAAAGAACGGGGGTTCGGCGTCGGGGTCATGGCCCATTTCGCGCGCGTGATCCGCGTAGTTGCGCCCCACGCACCAGATGCGCCGCACCGGGAACCGGGCCATGCTGCCTGCTAAGGCCACACTGGGCTGTGCGGATGGCGCAATCACATATTCAGGTGAGTTATTGGCCAAGGGTAAAGCAGGTCGTCCCGCGTGCCTGCAGTCTGCGGCAGGCAAGATCGGCCTGATCCTGTGTCAGACCCATGAAATTCGCGTCAAACCCGCCGCTTTTCTGCACGATCTTGCGCAGACCGTCATTCAGGGTGGCACTTTCCGACAACATGGTTTTCATCAGCGCACGTTCCGCCACGGCTCGGCTGTCAAAGCGTCCGATGGTGATGCCCCAACTGCGCCCGCCCGATGTTGAAATGCTCATCACAACTTCAGGTTCGGGGGTTGATTGCGGTTGATCGGGGGCCGCACTTGCAACCTGAATTTCGCTGACCTGATCGCCGGTCGGGGTTGTCGTATGGATGACAGGTGCTGCGAGTTTTACGGGGGCAGGTTCCGGCAACGCCATGACGCCTGCCGAAGCCAAGGGAACGATATTCAGCGTTTCCGGATCGACCAGCGCGAAAGGCAGCGGTTCGGGGGCGGGGACGAGCGCCGCCAACTGTTCGGTTGCGGCGCCCTCGACTGCCGTTGTCGGGGTGACTTCAGGAAGGGCAGCTGCCACTTCGACGGGGGCCGCCTCTGCGACAGGGGCCGCGTCGGCAATCCCTGCTTCGGCCAGTGCGCCGGCAATGTCGTCTTGCATCGCTGCAACCGCCAACTCCATCGCTTCGCCGGATTCAGGGCCCTCTGCCCCTTCGACTGCGAAGGGAAGGGGTGGTGGTTCGGCTGCGGCAACTGCGAAGGGCAGGGTCACGTCAGGCCGGGCTTTGGGGCGTTTGGAACTGGCCAAAGTGCCCGCGACGCGGATCGTCTTGCCCGGTTCCACGGCAACACCGGTGCCTTCCAGATCGGCAACCAGTTGTTCGTCTGCGCCCGCCTCGTACGCGGGGGGCGCGGGGGGCACCACCGCAACACCGGCGGGTGCGCGTTTGAACCCGATGTCAAGCAATTCGGCCATTTTTGCATTTCGCGCCGCTGTGGACGGGCTGCCCAGTACGGTGCCGATCAGGCGCACGCCGCCGCGCTGTGCAGAGGCGGTCAGGTTAAATCCGGCCGCATTGGTAAAGCCGGTCTTGATCCCGTCCGCCCCTTCATAGGCATCCAGAAAGCGGCGGTTCGTGTTGGCAACTTCGGCCAGGCCCGCGTCGGTGGATCGGCGCGAGAAGATATTGTAATACTGCGGGAAATCGTAAAAGACGTGCCGCCCCAGCGTGGTCATGTCGCGTGCCGTGGTCAGGTGGCCATCGCGGGTCAATCCGTTCGCGTTCTTGAAACTGCTGCTGTTCATGCCAAGCGCCTTGGCCGTCCGGTTCATTCGGGCGGAAAATTTCGCCTCGGACCCGCCGATATGTTCACCGATGGCTGTGGCCGCATCGTTCGCCGATTTGATCGCCGCCGCCCGAATCAGGTAACGCATTGCGATTTTCTGACCGGCTTTCAGGCCCAGTCGCGACGGCGGCTCTGACGCCGCCTTTTTCGATACTGTGACCACGGTATCCAACGTGATCTCGCCGCGTTCGATGGCGTCGAACGCGATGTAAAGCGTCAGCATCTTTGTCAGGGAAGCGGGGTGAAGGCGCGCATCGGCGTTCTTTTCGTACAGAACCTCGCCCGTGCGGGCGTCAATCACATAGGCCGCAAACGGCGCTGCGCCGGATGGTTGCGGTGTCGAACAGGCCGCAAGAACACCAAGCCCCATCATACAGATGAAACTGCGGGTATACCGCATCAAAAGCGATTTCACGTCGCCTGCCCCTTTTCCTGCCTCGGTCTTTTTCACCCCACATTTCGTCCGGGGGCTTTTCTGCTGATGTCAGGCTAACACAGGCAAAGTTTCAGGAAAATATCTTCTTTTCAATGACTTTGCGGCAGCAATTCAGGCTGCTTTTCCAGCAACACACGCATATGTTGGGGTATGAAGGACAAGAAAACACAAGATGATGCGTCTTTAAGTCAGGCTTTTGACCAGATCGGGCAATCCACCAAGATCGGACAGGGCGTGAAACCGCCCGTGATTGATCGGCGCATCGGCATGTTCCAGCGCCCAGCCCGCATCCTGGGGGACATGAACACCCCAGCCGCCGGCATCCAGAACGGGAAGAACATCGGATTTCAGGGAATTGCCGATCATCATCGCGCGGTCTGCCCCATCGCCATGCTGCGCGAAAATTCGGGCATAGACCTGCGATGTCTTGTCCGAGACGATTTCAACACCGTCAAAAAGTGTGCCCAAACCGGACTGCGCCAGTTTACGTTCCTGATCCAGCAGATCGCCTTTGGTGATCAGCAAAACCCTGAAACCGGCGTCCCGCATGGCGATGACGGCCTCGGCCGCGAAGGGCAGCAGGTGGATGGGATGTTCCAGCATATCGCGCCCGGCGGCGACCAGTTCACCGATTACGTTGGCTGGAACCTGACCTGCAGTCACCTCGATCGCCGTTTCGATCATCGAAAGGGTAAAGCCTTTGATCCCGAACCCGTAGTGACCCAGGTTTCGCCGTTCTGCGGCCAAGAGCCGGGCGTCAAGATCTGCTGGGTCGGCATAATCCTGCAAAAGACTGGCAAAGCGTGACTGAGTCAGCCGGTAAAAGGCTTCGTTCTGCCACAGCGTGTCATCGGCATCAAAACCTACTGTGGTCAGGTGTTTTAGCATCATGGTTTCCCTTGTTCACCGCCGCGCCGGGTGGCTGGATAAGCTGCTACAAGCTGCCCTCTTTCGCGGCGCATAAAATCAACTATATTATGATCTGTATCAACCCCAGCGAATCCCCTGTCGCCCGCCTGAACGGAGCCGTGTCGTGTCCTATAGCCCGATCACAATGTCAGAATCCGACAACGGGTCGGACAATGATGCAAAGGTTCTGACCAAGACCCGAACCAAAACGGAACGGCCGCCGCTGTACAAGGTGATGCTGCTGAACGACGATTACACGCCGATGGAATTCGTGGTGCATGTGCTGGAGCGGTTCTTTGGCCTGACTCATGCGCAGGCGTTTGAAATCATGCTGACGGTGCACAAAAAGGGGCTGGCGGTTGTCGGGGTTTTTTCGCATGAGGTGGCGGAAACCAAAGTGGCGCAGGTGATGGATTTCGCGCGTCGTCATCAGCACCCACTGCAGTGCACTTTGGAAAAAGAGTAACCTGCTGCCGCAGGATAGAGAAGGAACAGGCCGCTCGTCCGGTCGCCCATGCGCTCCACCCGTTTGATCACTGCGCTGGAAAGCGGCCTGTTCGTATTGCCTGAGACAGGCACAATTGCGGTTTTCGGGCCGGAAAAGGCCGATGATCTGATGGCCTTGCCCAAGGATCGGGTCCTGGCAGTTACCGGATTTTACCCTGAACACATGGCGCTTGCCGCCGAAGGCTACCGTGTCGCCACCGCGCCGGAAACGGCGCATAGTGCGGCGATGGTCTGCCTGCCGCGCGCCAAGGCGCAGGCGCATGCTATGCTGGCGGCGGCGGCGGCGTGTGTGGTGCCGGGCGGTCTGATCATCGTGGACGGCGCCAAGACGGACGGGGTGGAACCGATGTGGCGCGATCTGCGGGGAAAGGTCGCCGCGACCGAGGCGATTTCCAAGGCGCATGGGCGCATCTTTGCCTTTCCGGCAGGGCCGGAATTGACTGGATGGGCGGCGAAGGACGCCAGCATCGAGGGGAGCTTTATCACGCGCCCTGGCGTCTTTTCGGCGGATGCGGCGGATCGTGCGTCGGTTCTGCTGGCCGCGGCCCTGCCTGCGCGGATGCCGGGCTATGTGGTCGATCTTGGAGCGGGCTGGGGGTATCTGGCCCGCGCTGTGCTGGAACGCGCGTCGGTCAAGCGCATTGATTTGGTCGAGGCGGATGCCAACGCGATCGACTGCGCCCGGCTGAACGTGACTGATCCGCGCGCGCGTTTCGTCTGGGGGGATGCCACGCAGTTTCGCGCCGATGGCTATGCCGATCATGTGGTTTGCAACCCGCCGTTTCACCGGGGGCGTGCGGCGGACCCGGCATTGGGGCAGGCGTTTCTTGCTGCTGCCGCACGCATCCTGTCACCAAGCGGTCAACTGTGGCTGGTGGCGAACCGGACGCTGCCCTATCTGGCCACTGCGAAATCCCTGTTCCGCGAAGTGACTGAAATCGGTGCCGACCCGGCATTCCGCCTGATCCACGCGACCCATCCCGTGCGGCAGCGCCCTTAACCCCGACGGAGCCTTCCCAGATGTCGCTTTCCATTTCCGGCAAGACCGCGATCGTGACCGGGTCAGCCAACGGTATTGGTCTGGCCATCGCGCGGCACTTTATCGCCCAAGGGGCCAATGTGATGTTCGCGGATATGGACGAAGATCGGCTTGAAGATGAAGTGGGGGCCGAATCGCGGGCCGAAGGGTCGATCCGCATGTTTGCGGGGGACATGCGGCAGAAACTGACCATCGCAAACCTGCTGTCGGCGACGGCGGATGCGTTTGACCGGGTGGATATTCTGGTGAATGCCAGCCGCCAGATTCTGATGTCTGATCCGTTGAGCGTCGAACAGGACGGCGTCGAAACCCTGCTGCAGCAAAACCTGATGACGAGCTTGCGAATGACGCAGATGACGGCGAAACGCATGATCAAACAGGCAGGCCCGGACGGGGTTGCAGCCGGGTCGATCATCAACCTGTCGTCGATTGCGGCGACACGCACGCAGCCCAGTCTGCTGGCCTATTCGATCAGTTGCGCCGCTGTTGATCAGATGACGCGCAGCCTTGCCGTGGCACTGGCCCCGCGCGGCATCCGGGTGAATGCGGTGGCCTTCGGATCGGTGATGAGCGCAAGTTTGCAGAACAGCCTGACCGATCATCCCGACTACCGGGACGTGATCACCGCCGGCACCCCCCAAAGGCGAATCGCCGAAGCGGCCGAATTGGCCGAAACAGTCCAGTTTCTGGCATCGGATGCGGCGGCGTTCATGACGGGGCAGATCCTGACACTCGATGGTGGACGCAGCCTGATTGATCCGGTCAACGCGCCTGCGCATTGATTGGCCCAAGGTGACGTTTGTCAGACCGACATCAAAATATCACGATGTCAGACGCAGTCATGTTCGCCCCATTCTGAAGATCAGCAATCAAGACCGGCGCAAATTTGCTGCCCGTACCATCGCGGTCAAACCACAGTTTTTCTGAATTGATGTTGAAGATAAATCGGTCGTTCGCATCGCCCGCAATATTTGCAGAACCTGAGACAAACCGCCCGCCTGCCAGCGTGCCTGCAGTTAGCCCGCCCCCAAAACCTGCTGCACTCACGCGGATGACATCGCCGAAACTGACCGAAAAATCGCTGATCAGGTCGCCACCTTCGCCCGGGTTGCGATAAACAAACTGATCTGCGCCGCCGCGCCCGGCCAATTCATCACGGCCCAGGCCGCCGTCGATATTATCGCTCGCCGCGCCGCCTTTCAGGGTGTCATTGCCGCCAAATCCAATCAGACTTTGCGCGGTGCTGCTGCCGGTGCCAACTGAGAACAGGTCAGCGCCTTTGAGCGAGCCCAAAACGCGTTCAAAGTTCACAAATTCATCAATAGTGGGCAAACCGTTTACGGCAAAGGCGCGGGGGCCATAAACACCGCCTGCCGATTGCCGGAAATCGACCGTGTCATACCCATCGCCGCCGTTCATGGTTTCAATCAATTTGCCCGGGATGAAGGTGTCACGCCCGGCCCCCCCGTCGATTGAATAGACAAACTTGCCGCCTCGCCCGTCATAGAGATCGTTGCCGCCACCCAGCGAGACATCGCCCATCAGCCAGCCTTTGTTGATGATGACGTCGCGCAGGTTTGCACCGTAAATTGCAATATTTGACCCGTCCGTTCCATCAATGCCGCCCGTATTGATCACCTTGATCGACGTGCCGTTGAAAGTATCAATCCCGGCAATTTCGCCCCGGATCAGACCACTGTTGTTGACCATGTTCTGGCCTGAACCTGTGAACAAAATTCCGCTCACGCCGATGACGGTTCCTTGGTTCACTATCGTCGCCGCGTTGGCTGCGGAAAAGATCGCCTGTTCGTTCACGCTTGACGCAACGGCGTTTTCGCCCAACACGATCCTGACATTTGGCCCGGGTGTATCGACGACGATGGCATAATCCAAGCCTTCGACCCATCCCTGCACCGAGATGAGATGCCCGCCAGTGCCGCTGGCCTTGATCGCGCAGAAGTCACCCTTGATGACGACGTTTGCGCCGACCTTGATGTCTTGCTGGCCGGACAGGGTATAGGCGGCGCCGGTTGAAATTTTAGATTTGGCGATGATGGGCATGGTGAAAATGTTCCTGTTAAAATCTGACGATAAGAGGGTGACTGGCAGAGACCGACGCGAACGTCATTGTTGTTTTGTTTTATGGCACGGAATGGGACGGAGTTATTTCAAGTTATGCAGGTCAAGTTATGCAGGGAATGTCGTAGTTTGCAAGAAAGCTGATCTGGAGTGGCATTTTGTTCAGGTAACCTTCATAAAATGGCGAGACGCGCGTCTATCCACAATCACTCCGGATACTGAGATTTGCACGCCGCAATCATGGGTTGGGCCGCTTGCAGCAAGGTTTGACGTTTGGCGATCAGGCTGTTGAGTTTGCGCTGTTCGGCGCTGTGGTCGATGGCGGCGGGGCGAGTGATCGTCTGATTTTGATCCTCAGGACACAACTTGGGTGGAGCGGGGCGTTTCTTGGATTTTGGGTCAAACGCGACCGGGGAACACTGTTCCCAAATCGGGGTGCTGATCGTGACCTGTTCCAAAGCATAGCCGCGTCGAATGTTGGCGTCGGTTTCTGCAATCAGGCGGTCAATCACCGTAAGATCGTGGGTGTTTCGGGCGATACACTGTTCCTGTGGGGTGCCACAGGCCGCAAGCAACAGGCACAGGATCAGGGGGGATCGGGTTGATAAATGTGTCATGGGGTCAGTCTAACCCGGTGCTGGAACGACTGCCAATTCCCGCGTTGGCGGGATCGCAATCACCTGTTAGGGATAGCTGAATTATCCCGGAGAATGCCTGAAATGACCGATGATTTTGACACCCGCAAAGACCGTGTGACAACATGGTTTCGGGCCTTGCGCGATCAGATCGTGGCGGCCTTTGACGGGCTTGAAGCCAGTTCAACCGCGCCCGGTGCCCCCGGCGTGTTCGAGGTGACACCGACGACGCGCGAAGACGGCGGCGGCGGGTTGATGAGCGTGATGCGCGGGGGGCGGGTGTTTGAAAAGGTCGGGGTCAATATCTCGACGGTGCACGGGTCTTTGGGGGACCGGGCGCAAAAGGCGATGGCGGCGCGGGGGGTGCCGGGAATGGCGGATGATCCGCGTTTCTGGGCGGCGGGGATCAGTCTGGTGGCGCATATGCAGAACCCGCATGCGCCCGCGGTGCACATGAACACGCGGATGTTCTGGACGCCGCATGCAAGCTGGTTCGGCGGCGGGTCGGATCTGAACCCCTGCATCGAATACGCCGACGATACCGCGCATTTCCACGGTCAGATGCAGGCGGCCTGTGACGCGCATGATCCGGCGTATCATGCGAAGTTCAAGGCCTGGGCGGACGAGTATTTCTTTGTTCCGCACCGGGGGCGCGCGCGGGGCGTGGGGGGAATTTTTTACGATGATCTGAACACCGGGGATTGGGAGGCCGATTTCGCCTTTACCCAGGATGTTGGCCGCCATTTCATTCCGGCATTCGTCCCACTGGTTGAAAAGCGCCGGGATATGGCATGGGGCGAGGCGGAGCGGGATATTCAGTTGATCCACCGGGGGCTTTATGCGGAATACAACCTTGTCTGGGACCGGGGCACGAAGTTCGGGCTGGAAACCGGGCATGATGCGAATGCCGTGCTGATGAGCCTTCCGCCGCTGGCGAAGTGGGTGTGACGGGGGGGCAGCGGGTTTCGCGCTGATCTCACTGACCGTGGAACTGATGCCGGGGCCGAACATGGCCTATCTTGCGCCGGTGGCCGCGACTGAAGGGCGCAGGCGCGGCTATGCTGCTGTTTCTGGTGTGGCGCTGGGTCTGCTGGCGGCCACGGGGCTTGCCACGCTGATAGCCGCCTCGCCCATGGCCTATTAGGCGCTGCGGCGGGCGGGTGTGGCGTATCTGCTGTGGCTGGCATGGGACGGCTGGCAGGGGGCCGAACGGGCCGAGGATGAAACCGCCGCCGGATCGCCCCTGTTGGTCTGGTTCCGGTGCAGGTTGATCACGAACCTGATGAACCCCAAGGCGGCAGTGTTCTATGTGGCGGTCCTGCCGACATTTCTGACGCAGGGGGGCGGGGTGGCCGAAGCGGTGATGCTGTCGATGATCTATGTGGCAGTGGCGACGTTCGTGCACGGATGATCGTGACGCTGGCGGGATCGGCGCAAGCCTTTCTGGATGATCCGGGGCGGGCGAACGTGGCCCGGCGGGGGTTGTCACTGGCATTGGCGGGTGTGGCGGTGTGGATGTTGTAGCGGACGTGAGGGGGATGGGCACATCAAACAAGAAGCATGATTAGATCATCGACCGCGATGTCAGCGCGTAAGCTGATTTCACAGACTTGATCGGAGCTTTGCTTGCCTGTGATATCGCGACGGTTATAGCGAAAAGCGGCCGCGTCGTTGGCATTCACATATAGCCAGTCCCCACGCCGAGCGGGCTTGCGTCTGGCGTTGCCGGAATTGATCGGAGACAGATCAATCAATGACCCGAACCTGCGAAAGAAGGCTCGGCTTTTTAGAACGAAGTCAAACGACTCGCCATCCGCATTCAAACTATTGCCGAAAGCGTCACCACCTTTTTCAGGCCAGAAGAATAACCGACCATCCAGATTTTCAGCCCACGATCGGATAGTGTGTCCGTCAAGGAAATCGGATTGTACATTTCGTCCCGCCAAAAGGGGGCGCTGATGATTGAGCCGCGCGCAAAAACCTGGGACGGTCAACTGAACACGATCTTCCCGAAGCGCCAAAGAATTTGCTGGCACCCCCGCAAGTGCCGCAAGCTGAACAGGGCGAATGAGACCGTTAGACAGAATTCCAGCGCAATTCTCGACCATCGTTCGGTGAAGGATACGTTCCCCAACCAAGGCAACGAAACATTCTTCCATTTCGTTTGCAGTTAGCAAAATATCACCCCCCCCTGACCACTGCAATCATCCGTGCCACATTCTCAGGGTCCGCATCGGGTGTAATCCCATGTCCCAGGTTGAAGATATGTGGGCCACCCTTGAAGGCCTGCACGACATGGCGGGTTGCTGCGTCGAGGGCGGCGCCGCCGGTGACCATATGTTCCGGGGCCAGATTGCCCTGCACGCAGCCATCGACCTGCACGTTGGCGGCCCCCCATTCCGGGGACACGGAATTGTCGAGTGCGACGCAATCGGCCCCGGTGGCGCGGGCAAAACCGATATAGCCATGCCCCGCCTCGCGGGGGAACGCGATGATGGGCAGGCCGGGGTGGCGGCTTTTCAGGGCGGTGATGATGCGGGCGGCGGGTTTCACGGCGAAATCGCTGAAATCCTGACCTTTGAGTGACCCGGCCCAGCTGTCGAACAGCTTGACCACTTCGGCCCCGGCCTGCACCTGCATCGACAGGTATTCGACGGTCGCATCCGTGATCCGGTCGATCAGGGCGGAAAACGCGGTGCGGTTTCCGGCCTTGAGCGCATGGGCGGGGGCCTGATCGGGCGTGCCGCGCCCCGCGATCATATAGGTGGCGACGGTCCAGGGTGCGCCTGCAAAGCCGATCAGGGTCGTCTCAGCCGGCAGTTCCCGCGACAGAATTTTCACGGTTTCATAGATCGGGGAAAGGGTATCGTGGATGGCATCGACGGGTTTCAATGCCTGCACCCCGGCCATGTCCCCAATCGTCGACAAACGCGGGCCTTCGCCCGTCTCAAACCACAGATCGGCCCCAAGCGCCTGCGGCAGCAGCAGAATATCCGCAAACAGGATGGCGGCGTCAAAGCCAAAGCGGCGGATCGGCTGCAACGTCACTTCGGCTGCGAGTTCCGGGTTGTAGCACAATTTCAGAAAATCGCCGGCCTGGGCCCGCGTGGCGCGGTATTCCGGCAGATAACGCCCCGCCTGCCGCATCATCCAGATCGGGGGGGTGGGCAGCGTTTCGCCGCGCAGGGCGCGCAGGATGGTTTTGTCAGTCATGTTCCCCCCAGGATTTTCCCGATGGGTCACGTTTGGCGCGGGCCTTGTCAAGGCGGGATTGTCAGTTTCACCGGACACGGCTAGCAATGCGGTCATGACATATTCACTGCCCACCCCCGCACACCCCCTGAACATCGGCACCCGAGGTTCCCCCCTGGCCCTGGCGCAGGCGCATGAGACGCGCAGTCGGCTGATGGCTGCGTTTGATCTGCCGGAACAGGCGTTTCATATCGCGGTGATCAAGGTGACGGGGGATCAGATTCAGGACCGCGCGTTGAAGGACATCGGCGGCAAGGGCCTGTTCACGCGTGAAATTGAAGAGGCGCTGCTGGCCGGCGAAATCGACATCGCGGTGCATTCGATGAAGGATATGCCGACGCTGCAGCCGGAAGGGTTGATCCTTAACACCTACCTGCCGCGTGAGGATGTGCGGGATGCGTTCGTGTCGCCGGGCTATGCGACGCTGAGCGATTTGCCGCAAGGGGCTGTGGTGGGGTCTTCGTCGCTGCGCAGGCGCGCGCAACTGGCGCACCGGCGGCCGGATTTGCAGCTGGTGGAATTTCGGGGGAACGTGCAGACCCGGATGAAAAAGCTGGGCGAAGGGGTGGCGCACGCGACATTTCTGGCGATGGCGGGGCTGAACCGATTGGGGATGACCAACATGGCGCGGGGTGGAATCGCAGTGACGGAAATGCTGCCAGCCGTGGCGCAGGGGGCCATCGGGATCGAACGGCGGCTGGGGGATGCGCGGGCGACTGATATGCTGGCGGCGATCCATGATCATGACACAGGCCTGCGGCTGGTGGCGGAACGGGCGTATCTGCTGCGGCTGGACGGGTCGTGCGAAACCCCGATTGCGGGGTTGGCGGTGCTGGAGGGGGATCAGTTGTGGCTGCGGGGCGAGATTCTACGGCCTGACGGATCAAAGGTGATCGCGGGCGAGGTGCGGGGGGCTGCGGCGGATGGGGCAGCGCTTGGCACCGATCTGGCGGCACAACTATTGGCGCAGGCGGGGCCGGGATTTTTCAGCTGATCAGGGCTGCGCGCCGCCGGTCCGCAAGATGCAGGAACAGCGGGCCGCCCACACTGACCACTGCCGCGAGCACCAGAACTAGTGCATATCCCGACAGCGCGGTTCCAGCGGCAAAGCATCCCGCTGCCAGAACATGCGCGCCCAATTGCTGCAAGGTGATCAGCGATGAACCCGCCCCCGGACGGTCTGCCAGCAGATCCTGAAGATAGGCGATTGGAACGGTCAGGGTCAGCGATCCGCCTATTGCCGCCGGCAGGACCAGCAGCCAGACGAGTGGACCCCCGGCCAGCATTGGCAGGAACAGCAGATGCAGGGCATAGACACCTGCCCCACCCAGGATGAGCACCGTGCGCGGCACCCCCCGCATCAGCGGCACGAGGCCCAGCATGAAGGGCACCTCCAGCCCCGCCACCAGCCCGATGTACAGCGCCGCATCTGCCGTGCCGCGCCCCGGTGTTGTCGCCATCAGAAGACCGATCACTGTAATGTAGGCAGCACTGCCCGCCATCAGTGCGCCCAGCGCCAGCACCCGGAGCGCGACATGTGCATGCGCGAGTTCGGCCAGCGCCGACCCGACGCTGAGGCCCGAGGGGCGGTCGTTCCAGGCGTTGTGTCCCGCGATGGGCCAGAAGGCAACCACAAGCCAAAGGATGACCCCGGCAAGGATCAGAGACACCGGGTAGATCACCATCGCATCCGTGCCCGCCTGAAACACCAAAGCCCAGACGGGCAGCACCAGCACGAATGGTGCCGCGAATACGGCCCGGACGGCCGCCATGATCGGATCGCGCTGATCTGTGGGGTAGATGGACGCGGCAAGGCGTGCCAAGGCGAAAATCTGCCCAAACAGCGACGCAGCAAAGGGGAACAGCAGCCCGTGTGCGAGGATAAAGGGGAAAGGTCCGGGACGGAATGTCATCAACGCCTGTCCGGCCACCCAGACCGCCGCCGCTGCAACCGCCACCTGACGGCGGTTCGCGGTCTGGTCCGTGCGGATGCCAATGGCGATAGAGGCGATGACCGATATGGCCATCGAGACGACCATCAGTACCGCCAGCCCGGCGTCGCCCAGACCGAAGCGCTGCACCGCCAGCACGGATACATGCGGGGCAAAGGTCGATACGATGGCGCCGACCAGAAACAGCAACAAGCAAGCCAGCCGCAACGTCGGGTCAGTCCAGAGATGGCGCAGCGCGGTCATGATCCTGCATCGCTATCGTGACCGAAGCGCGGGGTAAAGGCGGCATCAGCCCGGCAGGACCTTGCCGGGGTTCATGCGCCCTGCAGGGTCCAGCGCGGCCTTGACGGCCCGCATCACATCCAGTGCCACCGGGTCCTTGCGCCGCGCCATTGAGGGCAATTTGGACAGGCCCACACCGTGTTCTGCTGAAAAGCTGCCCCGAAGGGCCTGAACTTCATCCTCGACCGCGTTGATCACGGCGTCGTAAAGGGCCGGATCGTCGCGTGTCGGGAACACCGTGAAATGCACGTTGCCGTCGCCCAGATGCGCGACGGACAGCGTTTGCGCCCCTGCATCCAGGGCGGGCAGGCGGGCGTGGATGCGGGTCAGAAAAGTGGCCACCTGATCCAGCGGCAAGGCCACATCGGTGTCAATCGCGGGCTTACGCGCAAAGGTCACTTCGGCCGCCAATTCGCGGCGCTGCCACATCGCGCGGCGCTGGCTTTCGGTCTGCGCCACCAATGCGTCATGAACCAGACCCGCCTGCATCATATCCGCCAACTTGGTTTCCAGCAGTGTCACCAGCGGCTGACTGCCATCTGGCAAGGCGTCGCACAGATGCGGGGCGGTCGCCCCAAGTTCGACCAGAATATTCACCGGATAACGAACTGGAAACGGTTCCCCCACATCGGGGCGTTGTTCGACCATCCGCTGCATGTAGGTGTCAGGCATGAATTCAAAGGCCTCCACCAGCCCGCCTGATGCGGCCTGCAGCCGGTTCAGCAAGGTCAGGGCATCGCCAAGCGACCCGAGGCCCAGCGTTGCCGTCGCATAAGCCCGGGGTCGGGGGACCAATTTCATCACGGCGGCAGTAATCACGCCCAGCGTCCCCTCGGCCCCGATGAACAGATCGCGCAGATCATAGCCGGAATTGTCCTTGTGCAGTTCCGTCATCAAATCCAGCACACGCCCGTCCGCCAGCACGACCTCCAGCCCCAGACACAGGCCGCGGGTGGAGCCATAACGCAGGACGTTGGACCCGCCTGCATTGGTGGACAGGACGCCACCGATGGTGGCCGACCCGCGTGCGCCGAACCACAGCGGGAAAGACAGATCCACAGCCTCGGCCGCGGCCTGCAGGTTGGACAGGATCACCCCCGCCTCGACCACCGCGATTTTCGCCTCGGCCCGCACCTCGCGGATGCGGTTCATCCGGTCCAGCGACAGCATCAACCCGCCGGTGGTCATCGTGCCCCCCACCAGACCTGTGCGCCCGCCTGACGGGATCACGCCAACCCCCGCATCCGCCGCAGCCCGCAGGGTTGCCGCCACTTCAGCCGTTGTCGCGGGCCGCGCGACCGCAACCGGACGGGCGGTATATTTGCCCGTCCAGTCACCGCAATAGGCCGCCATATCCGCCCCGGTCAGAACATGGGCGGGCCTAAGGGCATCGCGCAGGGCGGTGATCAGACGGGTGGTCATGTCAGGGTGAACCTTCACCTGGACGCAGGGTTTGATTGCGGGCAGACCGCGCCCGCATGATACCTGCGGCGTTCGGGTCGCAATGCCGCACTACCGGCCGCGTCACCGTGGAACCGTGGATGCAAGATCCATGACCACCGGCCCCAACTGTTCCACGATCATTTTGACGCCCGTCGCATCGGGGTGGATCCCGTCCGCCTGCATGAAGGCGGCCATCCCCTTGGGGTCCATCAGCAGCGGCCGGAAAAAGCTTTCCAGCAGAAACGTGTCATATTTCGCCGACAGATAGGGAAAGATCGCATCGAACTGTGCCTTAAAATCCGGCCCGTAGTTTTCGGTGGACGTCAGCCCCACCAGCAGCACGGGCAATCCCTTGTCCTGTGCGCCTGACAGGATTGCATCCAGATTGGCCGCGGTCACTGCCGGATCTATGCCCCGCAGCATATCGTTGCCCCCCAGGATCACGACCAGCGCCTTTACATCCGGCGTCAGCGTCCAGTCGAGCCGTGCAAGGCCCCCCGCCGTTGTATCGCCGGACACGCCGGCATTCAGCAGCTTCGCGTCCGCCGCTTTGGCGTCGAGCCATGCCTGTAATTGCGGCACAAGGCCCTGATCAGCGGGCAAACCGTAACCAGCGGTCAGGCTGTCGCCCAGAATGGCAACGACGGCGGGTTCGGCCATTGCGGGCGCGCTTAGAAAACCTAACAGAATTGTGCAGTTGGCAATCAGTCTGCGCATCCCATATGTGAAGGATGAAATGGAAAAGGCGAATGGCATGACGGGTCCTGTTCTTGAACTGGTGGATGCACGGCTGACATTGGCGGGCAATGCCGGGCCGGTGGAGATTTTGAAGGGAATTACCCTATCTGTCGCGCGGGGGCAAAGCCTTGGGTTGGTCGGGCCGTCCGGGTCTGGCAAATCGTCGCTCCTGATGCTGATGGGCGGGCTGGAGGCGGCCACATCGGGGCGTGTGATGGCCCTGGGCGCGGACCTTACCACGATGAACGAAGACCGCCTTGCACAGTTTCGTCAGGGGAACATGGGGGTGGTGTTCCAGTCTTTTCACCTGATCCCGACGATGACCGCGCTGGAAAACGTGGCGGTGCCGCTGGAACTGGCTGGGGTGCAAGACGCCTTCGCGCGGGCAGAGGCGGAATTGCGCGCGGTGGGTCTGGCGGCGCGGATCGACCATTATCCGCGCCAGATGTCGGGGGGCGAACAGCAGCGCGTGGCCCTGGCCCGTGCCGCAGCACCGCGCCCGGCGATCCTGCTGGCGGATGAACCGACGGGCAATCTGGACGGGGCCAACGGGGCGGCCATCATGGAACTGCTGTTCGGGTTGCGGGATCAGTATGGGGCAACCCTGATCCTTGTGACGCACGCGCCCGAACTTGCGGCGCGGTGCGACCGTGTGGTGCGATTGGCCGATGGGCTGATTGTGGGCGATGAGCAGAGGCTGGCAGCATGAGTTTTGCCATAGCGGGCAGGTTGGCCCGGCGCGAATTGCGCGGGGGGTTGGCGGGGTTCCGGGTGTTTCTGACCTGCCTCGCATTGGGCGTTGCCGCGATTGCGGGCGTCGGTCTGGTGCGGGCAGCGATTGAAAACGGCCTGCGCGAACAGGGATCATCGCTGCTGGGGGGGGATGCGGAAATGTCCTTCACCTATCGATTCGCGTCGGATGCGGAACGGGCGTTCATGGCGGACGTGGCGACGCGGGTGTCGGAAGTGGTGGATTTCCGGTCAATGGCTCTGGTCGGCGAAGACAACGCGCTGACGCAGGTGAAAGCGGTGGATGACGCCTACCCCCTGATCGGCACGGTTGTGCTGGATCAGGGCACCCTGCCCGATGCGCTGGTGGGGGCGGATGGCCTGCCGGGCGCAGTGATGGACCGGGTTCTGGTGGACCGGCTGGGCCTTAAGGTGGGCGATATTTTCCGCCTTGGGGTGCAGGATTTTCGTCTGGGGGCGGTGCTGCTGCGCGAACCGGACAGTGCGACAGGGGGATTTTCTCTTGGGCCGCGCACGATTGTGAAAACAACGGGGTTGGCCAATTCGGGGCTGATCGGGCCGGGCACTTTGTATGACACGGCCTACCGGCTTGATCTGCCTGACGGCGCGGATCTGGGCGCACTGGAGAAGCGGGCCGAGGACGCGTTCCGCGATACCGGCCTGCGCTGGGCCGACAGCCGCCGTGCCGCGCCGGGTGTTGAACGGTTTGTCGAACGGATGGGGTCGTTCCTGATCCTTGTCGGATTGGCAGGACTGGCGGTGGGGGGCGTGGGGGTGCAGGCCGCCGTGCGGGCCTATCTGGGTGGGAAGGTCGCGACGATAGCCACACTGAAAACACTGGGCGCGGACGGGCGGACGATCTTTCGCATTTATCTCATTCAGATCGCTGTCCTGGCGATCATCGGGGTGTTGGCCGGCCTGATCCTTGCCATCATCGCGGTTCTGATGGCCGCCCCGATGATCACGGCGAGCCTGCCGTTCCCAGTATCTTTTGCCATTTATCCCGGCCCTTTGGCCGAGGCTGCCTTTTACGGACTGCTGACCGCCCTGATCTTTACGCTGCTGCCGCTTGCCCGCAGTGAAAAGGTGCGAGCGGCAGCGTTGTATCGCGGGGCGACGGGCGGTGGCTGGCCGAGGTTGCCGCGTATCCTGACGCTGATCGGGCTTGTCGTGGTGCTGCTGGGCGGGGTCATCTGGTTTTCGGGCACATGGCGGCTGTCTGTCGGTGCCGCCGGTGGGGTGATCGCGGCACTGGTCATCCTGTGGCTTGCGGCCCTTGGCCTGCGCCTTGCCGCCCGCAAGGCAGCCCGTGCCCGATGGGTCCGGGGGCGCACCGCGCTTCGGCTGGCCCTTGCCGCGATTGGCGGACCTCGGGATGAGGCGGTTTCGGTGATCCTGTCGCTGGGCCTTGGCCTGACGGTTCTGGCCGCCGTGGGCCAGATTGATTCCAACCTGCGAAATTCCATTGCCCGCGACCTGCCCGTGCGCGCGCCCAGCTATTTCTTTGTCGATGTGCAGCCGGATCAGATTGACGGCTTTCTGGCCCGCGTGACGGGCGACCCTGCGGTCAGCCGCGTGGAAAGCGCGCCTATGCTGCGCGGTGTTCTGACCCGGATCAACGGACGGCCTGCGCGCGAAGTGGCGGGGGATCACTGGGTGCTGAACGGGGATCGGGGCCTGACCTATTCCGACACGCTGCCCGACAATGCGAAGGTGACGGCCGGAACATTCTGGCCCGCCGGATATTCCGGTGATCCCCAGATCAGTTTTGCCGCCGAAGAAGCGGAAGAGCTGGGTTTGAGGCTGGGTGACAAGTTGACAGTCAATATCCTTGGGCGCGACATCGAGGCGACCATCACCAGTTTCCGCGAGGTGGATTTTTCATCGGCAGGCATGGGTTTTGTGATGGCGATGAACCCTGCGGCCCTGTCGGGGGCGCCGCACACCTTTATCGCGACGGTCTATGCAGACGAGGCCGCCGAAGGCCCGATCCTGCGCGACCTGTCGAAAGCCTATCCCAACATTACCGCGATCCGGGTGCGCGACGCGATTGACCGCGTTACCGAGGCGCTGGGGTCGATTGCCACGGCAACGGCTTGGGCGGCGGCGGCGACGCTGCTGACGGGCTTTGTCGTGTTGATCGGGGCGGCGGCGGCGGGGGAACGGGCGCGGGTGTATGAGGCGGCGGTGCTGAAAACGCTGGGCGCGACGCGCGTGCGTATTCTGGTGAGTTTCGCCTTGCGCTCGGCCCTTCTGGGGGCGGCGGCGGGCGGGGTAGCCATCCTTGCGGGGGGTCTGGCAGGGTGGGCGGTCATGCGGTTCGTGATGGAGGCGGAGTTCGAGTTTGAACCTGTGTCTGCGATTGCCATCGTTCTGGGCGGCGTTTTGACGACACTGATTGCGGGTCTTGCCTTTGCCTTGCGGCCTTTGGCTGCGCGCCCGGCGCAGGTTTTGCGGGCGGAGGGGTAGGAATTTTCGCCTTTCCGTCCGCCCGGATTTCCGGTTTGGTCTGACCGCATGACACACCCGCCCCACACCGGCCTGCGCCGCATTTTTGCCGACCTGATCGCCTTTGACACGGTCAGCGCCAAACCCAACATCGCGCTGATGATCTACGTCCGCGATCTGCTGGCCAGCAAGGGGATCACCGCCACCCTGATCCCCGATCCGTCAGGCGGAAAGGCCAATCTTTACGCCACCGTCGGCCCGCCGGACATCCCCGGGGTCATGTTGTCGGGCCATACCGATGTCGTCCCGGTGGAGGGGCAGACCTGGACCAAGCCCCCGTTTTCGTTGACCGAATCTGACGGGCGGTTCTATGGAAGGGGGGCGGCGGACATGAAGGGGTTTGTCGCCTGCGCGATTTTCGCGATGCTGGAGGCGGTGGATCGTCCGCTGAAAATGCCGCTGCATCTGGCGCTGAGCTATGATGAGGAGGTGGGCTGCATGGGGGTCGGGTCGATGATCGAGATGCTGGCCCAAGCGCCTGTAAAA
This sequence comes from Gemmobacter sp., assembly GCA_031376195.1. Taxonomy (GTDB): domain Bacteria; phylum Pseudomonadota; class Alphaproteobacteria; order Rhodobacterales; family Rhodobacteraceae; genus JANPIX01. The sequence goes on from JANMDH010000126.1 coordinate 18,728, forward strand.
CCACGGTTTTGCATTGTCGGGGAACCGACGGGCATGCAGGTGGCGACCGGGCATAAGGGGAAGATCGCGCTGCGGGCGACATGTCGGGGCCGGGAGGGCCATTCCGCGCTGGCCCCGATGGCGCTGAACGCGCTGCATCTGGCGGTGGATTTCATGAATGAAGTCAGGGCGTTGCAGGATCGCATCGCCGCCAACGGGCTGCGGGACGGGGATTATGACGTGCCCTATACCACGCTGCATGTGGGGAAAATGCAGGGCGGGGTGCAGGTGAACATCGTGCCCAATCTGGCCATTTTAGACTTTGAAATCAGAAGCTTGGCGGGAGAGGATACCGATGCCCTGATCGCGGAACTGGAGGCCGCTGCGGGGCGGATTGTGGCCCCGTTGCTGGCAGAGTTTCCGGAGGCGGCGATCCGCATCGAACGGCTGTGGGATTATCCCGGATTGGGCACCCCGCCAGATGCCGAAATCGTCTGGTTTGTCAAAGGCTTGACCGGGGCAAATGGCACAATGAAAGTGGCCTTCGGCACCGAGGGTGGGTTGTTTTCCAGCCGCCTGAACGTGCCCACCGTGATCTGCGGACCCGGGTCGATGGCACAGGGGCACAAGCCGGATGAGTACGTAAGTGTGGAGCAGATCGAACGCTGTCAGGCGATGCTGACGGCGCTGGTGGAGAGGTTGGAGGCGGGGTTCTAGGGGGATTTCGGGTGTATTCGAAGCGTATTTTTTCCGTATTCGATCCGTATTCGATCCGTATGCCATCCGTATGTACGCAATGAGTGTGGATTGATTTTTTG
>JANMDH010000146.1:0-2039 GCA_031376195.1 Gemmobacter sp.
GCATCAGGTTATTGCTGTCGGCGGGCACGAGGCATGGGCGCTTCGTGTCTAGTTCGAACCGGGCTTAAGTGTTGTCGATCTTTATGAGCGGCTGGGAAAGGAGCGGGATTGGGTCGTTGTGTCGAAAGACGTTTCACAAGCGAAGCGTCCGCCAGAACGTGCAGCATCGCGTACCAGACGGTCATCAATCTCATAAAGTCTGCTTACATACTTAACATCATGCGACCGTTCCCAATCGCGATACAGCACTTGCGTTGAAACCCCTGCTTCGTCGATCATTGGCGCGCCAAACGCACGATCAGGGTCAATCACGACGTGCTTCGCGATATCCGGACGCCATCGCATCAGTTTGGCATTCTCGTACTCGAGGCCGGAAACAGATTGATCAACAATCTTTCTGAAAACTTTTTGTCCGGCACGCTTTTTCGCAAGGCTGACCAACTCACCATCTTTTTCGACAGCGTCCATCAGAATCTCTGGCCCGTCAGTTTTGAAGGCCACTGCGGACAGGGGCCTCTCAATGCCGTATTTTTCCTTCGCAAACTTGATCGCATATCGGATCGCCTGAATGGAAATCCCATTCAGGCGCAATGCCCGAACAGCCCGCAGTTCAATAAGATCGAGAAACGAAATTTCGGTCGAGTCATTCAGAAACTGATAGTGCGCTTTCCAGATAGGCTCGTAAGGCCCACTGCCACGCGTCCAGCGGAGGACGTCTTGTGCCGTTGCACCGATCAACCGCGCAGCTTCGCGGGGCGCATATATCCCTTCACCAAAGATCGGTCCGTCAAGAGCCATCGCTTCCCTTCCCAACGCTGTTGGCCGTCTAACATCAACATACCCAGGCAGCGTCAATGCACAAGATACCTGGCATCCCGGGCGGAATCGGCTCAGTGGCAGATATGATCCGCGCCCCGTTCTGACAGGTGCCGTGATACCACGGTTCTGCTTAACGCTTTCTGACGGCACCCTGCCAAACCGGAGGCACCGGGGCAAGCCGTTCACCGCCCGATCCCCACCGCCCCGGGCCTGACCCGGGGCCTCGACGATCACGAGCAAGCGTTTTTCGGGGCGATCAAACTGTACATACAGATCGAATACGGATCGAATACGCTTTGAATACGGATTGAATACGTCACTCCAGCAGTGCTGCGACATCCTCCGGGATGTCGAAGTTGTGCGTCACGGTCTGCACGTCGTCATCCTCTTCCAGCATGTCGATCAGGCGGATCAGCTTTTGTGCCGTCTCCAGATCGACCTCGGTCAAGGTCTGGGCTTTCCAGATCAGCTTGGATTCCGTCGATTCCCCCAGCGCCTTTTCCAGGGCGTCCGACACCTCGGAAAGGCCGTCCATGCTGCAATAAATCCAGTGCCCGTCCTCGTCCGATTCCACGTCATCGGCCCCTGCATCCAGGGCGGCCATCATTACCGTATCGGCGTTGCCGGCCGCCACCGGATAGCTGATTTCCCCAACACGATCAAAGCTGTGCGAGACGGAACCGGTCGTCCCCAGATTGCCGCCGCACTTGGTGAAATAGCTGCGCACGTTGCTGGCGGTGCGGTTCAGGTTGTCGGTCAGCGCCTCAACGATAATGGCAATTCCGTTGACGCCGTACCCTTCGTAACGGATTTCCGTGTAATCCGCAGCATCCCCTCCGACCGACTTCTTGATGGCCCGGTCAATGACATCCTTGGGCATCGACACGGCCTTGGCCGCCTTCACCGCAAGCCGCAGACGCGGGTTCTTGTCGGGATCAGGCTCGCCCATCTTGGCTGCAACCGTGATTTCCTTGGACAGCTTGGAAAACACGGTTGCAGCCAAGATGGGCGAGCCTGATCCCGACAAGAACCCGCGTCTGCGCCTTGCGGTGAAGGCGGCCAAAGCCGTGTCGATGCCCAAGGATGTCATTGATCGCGCTATCAAAAAGTCGGTCGGAGGGGACGCTGCAGATTACACGGAAATCCGCTATGAAGGGTACGGCGTCAACGGAATCGCCATTATCGTTGAGGCGCTGACCGACAACCTGAACCGCACCGCC
>JANMDH010000150.1:0-24876 GCA_031376195.1 Gemmobacter sp.
GGTGAGACCTGTGAAACTCAGGTCGGATTTATCAGCCATAGTATCCTCCGGATAATCAGACTGGGCCGTGTGCCCCACGGCCAGGGTAACGGTCGGGCGTCATGCCCTTCCGAATATCCGTCCCCCGTTATTGGGGGACGAATGGGGTGTCAGGCCAACGTCAGGCCTGGAAAATCATCGGCGTGATCGCGCGGGCTTCGGCCACGGCGCGCTGCACGGGGTTGCCGCTGTGGCGACCGCTTTTGTAAACCGGGCTGATCATCCACCCGACCAGACCGAACGGCACCGCCGCCAGAAAGATCAGCGTGAAATAGATCCGGTATTCCGCCCGGTCATGACGCGCCACGCGCATCTTCGGGATATTGACACTGTAGTCGGTCATCTTGGTCCTCCGTTGACGTCTTTTGCTTTCGGGCCGCGCAGGCCCTCGACTGTTTCCAGCACAACCCGTTCGGCCCCCTGATCGAGCGCTGCCTTTTCGGCGGCATCGCGCAGGGTCCGCGCGGCGGAAATGCGGGTCAGGATCGGGTGTTCTTCGACAATCCGGTCCAGTTCGGCTTGTGCATCCGCATCCCAGGGGAAATCGCGGCGCAGGGTCGTCGGGGTGGACGCCGCACTGTCCATTTCCGTGCCCAGGGGCAGGATGTGGAACAGGGCGTCAAACAGGGAATTGCACACTTCCTGCAGCAGCCAGACACAGCCGCCGTAACCCATAACCGGGGTTCCCGTCGCCCGCCGGATGGCAGCGCCCGGAAAGGATGCCGCGATAAACGTCGGCTGCGGGCCAAAGCCGGATTTCAGTTCGGCCAGATACATCTTTTCGTTGATCGACCCCATCACGATCAGGGGCCGGTGCTGTTTGATCAGGGCGCGCACCGCCTCGTTGTTCGTCTTTTTCCCGCGCAGACGCGCCACCGCGAACGCGCAGGGCATCCCCAGATCGCCCTCAAGGTAATTCCGGATTCCGCGCGCATAGGTTTCATTCGCCACCACGGCAAAGTTCGCAGTCGCAAAGAAATCCTGTGTCACACTGCGCCACAGATCCCAGACGGGTTTCAGTGTCGAATGCTTTTCCCGCTCGATGAACGGCTCCGGGTTCAGTCCCAGCATCTCGCCCAGCATCCGCAGGAATTTCGTCGTGCTTTCCATCCCGATCGGTGCCTGCAGATAGGGTTTGCCCAACACCTCGGCCAGACCCCGGCCGAATTCGCGATACATCACGATGTTCGCATCCGCGTTCACCAGATGGCGCATTTCCGCCAGATGCGCGCCCAGCGGCATCACCATGTTCACATCCGCGCCGATGCCTTCGACCAGCCTGCGAATTTCGTGCAGGTCCGACGCCATGTTGAACACGCCGTACATCGGCCCCAGAATGTTCACGCGCGGTTTTTGTCCCTCGTCCCGCTTTGCCTCAGGCGGCATGCGGCCTTTTGTCATTCCGAATTCGGTAAAGATCCAGGTCATCGCTCGGTCCGCGCATTCCCACTGATCCTCATCAATCGTGCGCGGCAGAAAGCGCTGGATGTTCGTGCCCATCGGCGTCACGCCACCACCGATCATTTCGGCAATCGACCCCGTCACCACGACCGCAGGCAATGCCGGGTCGAGCGTCTTCCACGCCCGCCGCATCGACCCTTCGGTCCCTTCGCGGCCAAGTTCTTCTTCACCCAGACCCGTCACCACGATGGGCAACTCATGCGGGGGCAGCGCGTCGGTATAATGCAGCACGGATGTCACGGGCAGGTTTTCACAACCCACCGGGCCGTCGATCACCACCTGCAATCCCTTGACCGCGCAAAAGGCATAAATCGCCCCCCAATAGCCACCTGCCCGGTCATGATCCTGCACTAGCATGGGGTCATCTCCCGTGCTGTCGCGTGTATGTACGGATGCAATACGGATGTAATACGGAAAACATACGCATTGAATACGGTGCGGCGGGTCATATGAACTCCTCCGCCTTGGCGGCTTTCGCGGCCTTATCGAGCTTTTTTTGATGCTGCGCACGAAAATCTGGGCGCAGATTAGGGCTGCCTTCCCAGATGCCTGCAGTATCGCCGGAACCCACGCCTTCGAAGAAATTCTTCATCTCATCCATGCGCAATTTGCCTGCGATGGCGGCATTCACGACCTGCCCCAGCGACCCCGCCCCCGCCGGCCCCATCAGCGGCCGCGCAGAGATCAGGTTGGTGAAATACAGCGCCGGGCGGCCCGACTGTTTGGCCTTCTGCACCACCGGTGTGGTCCCGATGGCAAGGTCGGGATCAAAGCATTCCATCGCGGCCAGATCATCTTCCAGGCTTGCGCGGTATTTCACCACAACGCCCTTTGATTCCAGCCACTTACGGTCTGCTTCCGACCATTGGTTTTTGGCGCAGGCGGTGCCGACATAAGGCACATCCGCCCCGCTTTCGATCAGCAGGCGCGCCACCAGCAACTCGCTGCCTTCATAGCCCGACAGCGTGATCCGCCCCTTGATCGGGTTCGCCGCAAGGCCAGCCTTGATCGCAGGAAGGAAGGCATTCTGTGCGGCGGAAATCTGTTCGGAGGAAACCCCAAAGGCTTCACCGATGTTCTGCAACCAGTCCGCCGTCCCGTCATAGCCCACGGGGGCGGATCCAACCACCGGTCGCCCTGCCGCCTGAAATTCGCGGATCGACGCAGTATAGAACGGATGAATCGCCGCACAAACGCTTGAATCCAGTGCGGAATACAGTTCCCGCCATTCGCGGCAAGGCACCACCGGCCCCGCCGCCAGACCCATCGGGGCCAGCATCGCACCAATCATCATCGGGTCTGCCGGGAACATCTCGCCCAACAGGGCCACCGTCGGGCGGTCAGACCGGCCGCGTTCCGGTGCCGCCACCGGACCCGCCTCTACCTCCGCCCGCGCGTATTTCAGCATCGCCCCGGCCAGCACATCCTTGGCCTCGGCATGGGTCGGAACCCCAAAGCCCGGAACGTCAATGCCGACGATGCGGACACCATTGATTTCGCTCGGCAACAACTTCAAAGGAACACCGGAAGCCGTTGGAACACAAAGGTTTGTGACGACAACGGCATCATAGCGTTCCGGGTCGGCCAGCTCGTGCACCGCGTCGCGGATATCCTCGAACAGCTTGCCGGTGACCAGCGATTCCGAATTGAAGGGCACGTATCCCACCGACCGCCGCGCGCCATAGAAATGCGACACGAAGGTCAGCCCGTAAACACAGCACGCGCTGCCCGACAACACCGTCGCCACCCGCCGCATCCGCAAACCGACCCGCAACGATCCGAATGCGGGGCACATCGATTGGGGTTTGTCATGCGGTCCCTGCGGATAGTCCTTCGCAAAACCGTCCATCAGTTCCGCATTCCCCGCCGCCCGCGCCGCCGACTCCATCTGCGTGGCCCCGGCATGACAGCCCCTGCCGTCAACCGGCTCCGCCGCGGCTGGCATGTCTACAGCCACATCCGCCTCGACCACGGTCAGGGGCGTTTCATCAGCAGCGTCATAGCGGGCTTCGGCGGTCATTTGCCCAGCCTTTTGGCATCGCGCAGGGCGCGATCCAGTTTTGCAAGGGCGTCCAGATCAAGCATTGTCGTACACCACTTCCAGGGATTTCTTTTCCACCGCATTCTTGCCGCGCATGTCCGCATCGGTGGCAGGCGTCAGTACGAAATCCTTGCCCGTTGCCTCAGCGCTGAACAAACCCAGCAGACCATCCTGCGTCAACGGCTTCGGGCGTACCGGGGGGGCAATCGCCACCGCCTCGCCCAGGGCCGCGAACAGCCCGCCCCATTGGGATTCGTAGCTGCCAACAATTTGATAATTCGCGGATTTCTTGCGCAGATCGTCATCCTGCGGGATCGCCGCCAGCACCGGAATGCCCACCACCTCGGCGAAAGCAGCCGCCTCGCCCGTGCCATCATCCTTGTTGATCACCAAGCCCGCGATGCCAACATTCCCGCCCAGCTTGCGGAAGTATTCCACTGCCGAGCAGACGTTGTTGGCCACATACAGCGACTGCAAGTCGTTCGAGGCGACCAGGATCACCTTTTGCGCCATGTCGCGCGCAATCGGCAGGCCGAACCCGCCGCAGACCACATCGCCCAGAAAGTCCAGAAGCACATAGTCGAAATCCCAGTCATGGAACCCCAGCTTTTCCAGCAGTTCGAACCCGTGGATGATGCCGCGCCCGCCGCAGCCCCGGCCAACCTCCGGCCCGCCCAGTTCCATCGCGAACACGCCGCCGCGTTTGAAGCAGACATCGCCGATCTTCACCTCTTCCCCCGCCAGCTTTTTGCGGGTCGAGGTCTCGATAATCGTGGGGCAGGCCTTGCCGCCGAACAGAAGGCTGGTCGTATCCGATTTCGGATCACAGCCGATCAGCAGCACCCTTTTGCCCATTTCGGCCATCATGTGGCTCAGGTTGGCCAGCGTGAAGGACTTGCCGATGCCGCCTTTTCCATAGATTGCGATGATCTGGGTTTTTTTCGTCGGCTCCCCCTGGGGAATTTCCAGCGAAGGCTCTTCATGCGCCTCATCGCGCAGTCGGGCGTCGAAATCTTTCAAGTTAGGTATATCAAGCGTCATGCCGCTGCCTTCCAATCCAGGATCATTTTCAGGCAGGCCGGGTCGCTGAAGGCCGCCTCGTAAGCCGCGCCGGCATCTGTTGCCGCGCGGGTGTGGGTGATCAGCCCGTCAAGCGACAGCGCGCCCGCGTCGATCAACGCGCGGGTTGCAATCATGTCGTCTGCCGTCCATTCCGCAGCGACGCGCAACCGCGCCTCGCGCAAGAAGGCGGGTGTAAAAGCGAATTGAAGCGGCGTGATGTAGAACCCGGCCAGCACCAGTTCGCCACCCTTGGCCAGCCGCCCGATCAGCGTGTCGATCAGGCCCGCATCACCCGATACGTCGTAGATCGCCTTGTAATCCTTGCGCAAATCAGCGTCCGCCGTGGTCACTTCATAGCCCGTGGCACCGCTTGCGCGGAGGGGATTGTTTTCCCAAACCACAGGGTTGCCACCCGCCGCCACAGTCAGGCGCGCCAACAGGCGGCCCAGAACCCCGTGGCCGATGATCAGATCCGGCAGCGCCGTATTGAACCCGGCCAGCGCATGCCGTGCCGTCGCGGCCAAAGCCAGCAGCGCACCTTGCGCGCCCAAGCCCGCATCAATCCGCGTCACGCGGGATGCAGGGGTGACCAGATGATGCGATGCGCCGCCGAACAGTCCGAACACCGGTGCGCCGTCCAGCGGCTGAAAACAGTTGGCCCCCGGCACGAAGACACGTTCGCCCACACGGAACCCCGTATCGGCCCCCGCCTCGACCACTTCGCCCGCAGCCTCGTACCCCGGCACCAGCGGAAATCCCATGCCCGGAAAGGGCGGCATCATGCCGGACCAGAACAGTTTTTCCGTCCCTGTCGAAATGCCCGAATGGGTAATTTCCACCACCACATCGCCCGCCCCCGGATTGGCAATCGTCACGGCGCGCGTGCCCAGTTGTTTTGCCCCGGAAAGGATGACGGCGGTGGTTTGCATCTGTCCCCTCCCCGGGTGACTGCCTGACGAAGCGGTCAGGTCTCTTATCGTTATGTGTCAGTTTAACCTTACAGTTTAACCTGTCAACTAAATTGGACAGTTTTTCCACAATCTCTGCAAGACTGTCAGAAATTCCAATCAGTCCCGCCGCGCCGTGACGGCGCTGGTGATGAAAGGACGCGGGCCGGGATGCGTGCGGATCAAGGAAAATCCAGCGGCACCAAGCATCTGTGCAATGGTCGCGGCCGATCTTGTGCGCCCGGTCTGCATCGCGGCTGTGTAAAGCGCAAAGTAGACATCAGTCGCCGGATCGGGATCAGCGCCGCCTGACATCGGTTCGGAAATGATCAACCGACCGCCTGGCGGCAGGGCGACATGGATTTTTGCCAGCAAAGCAGCAACAGTTGCATCGGCATGATCATAAAGAACCCGGATCAGGCTGATCGCATCGGCACCTGCGGGCAGCGGATCATCCCGAAACGATCCCGAATGCAGCGTCACGCGCGACACCAGTCCCTCCTGCCCCAACCGCACCTGTGCGCCCAGCAGAACGGCGGGCAGATCGAACAGATCAAGCCGAATCGCGGGGTGTCTGGCCCCCACCGCCGCCAGAAAGGCCCCGGTGCCACCGCCGATATCCAGCAGGCGCGCAATGCCGCGAAAATCAACAAGGCGAAGGGTATCTTCGGCCACGAGCGTCTGACTGTCGGTCATCAGGTTGGAATAGGTGGCGGCAGTAACCGGATCTTCGGCCTGTGCTGCGCCAAAGACATAGGGCCAGAATCGGGCAAGCGCAGGATCCGTTTGCCCCCGCAAAAATGCGACCGGATCGGCAAGATCGCGATACAAAACCGCATGATGCCGCACCATCGCATCAAGGCCGGGAACACCAACGAAGGCTGTCCCCCGCATCGAAAGGGCAAAACTGCCGTCCGCCCTGCGCTTCAACAGCCGCAAACCCGCCCCTGCCTGCAACAACAGGGCCATCCGATCCTCAGTCAGCCCCGCAGCCGGGGCCAGGGCCCGTGCGGTGCGGGGACCGTTCACCAGGTTTTCCAGCACCTGAAGTTCAACCAACGCCAGCAGGACCTGCGACCGCACGAAGCCTTGCACCACATCGAACAGCGCCACCCCTTCGGCCCGCACGATGCGGCGCAGTCCGGGTGTTCGCGATGCAAAGGCCTGAAATCGTGGCGACATCAAAAGGCGGGTGGTCCAGCTTGGCCCAGCCCCCGCTGCCCCGCCCCGTGTTGCAGGGTCGGTTACGTCGGCCATTTCAGGAACGGGCGGCGACGGGTGCCACGGGCGTCATCCGTTCGGAATAGGCGCGCACCATGTCGGCCAGCCGCGCCTCGCCCGGGCAGGATGGAATCGACGCAATCGCCCCCCCCAGAATATCGCGCAGGTGCCGGATCGCACCCTGCACGCCCAGTTCCACCACGGCACTTGGCCGCGCATGAACTGCATCCTGCCCCGCAGGTTTGCCCAGTGTTTCCGCGTCATAAAGTGCATCGCGCAGATCATCTGCCACCTGAAACGCCTCGCCGATCCGCGCGCCCAGTTCTTCCCAAGGCTCGGCATCCTGCCCTGCCGCGATGGCCCCCATCTGCGTGGCTGCGATAAACAAGGCACCGGTTTTGGCGCGGTGATAGGCACGAAGGTTCACCTTGGTCTCACTCTCCCAGCCCTGTCCCGCGCAGATGCCATGTGGCATCCCCGACCTCTTTGTCAGAGTCCGGATCAACGACAATGCGCGCCCGGCATGATCGCCCGCCGCTTGCGCCAGAACGTCGAAGGCAAGAATGATCAGGCTGTCGCCCGTCAGCACGGCGAGCGGTTCCGAAAACGCCTTGTGAACGGTTGGCTTGCCACGCCGCACATCGGCGTCATCAAAGGCCGGCAGATCATCATGCACCAACGAGGCGCAATGCATAAGTTCCAGCGCCGCCGCCGCCGCGTTCGACAGAGTGGGGGCCGAATCGCCACAGGCGACGGCGACCGACAATAGAATCGTTGGGCGTATCCGCGCGCCACCGGGTGTCACGGCATAGGGCAGCGCTTGCGCAAGGCGGGGCGGTGCATCACCCCCCTGACCCATGGCGATGGCAGCCATCATCGCCTGCTCGATCCGTGTTTCCAGCCCCATCAGCGTCCCCTGTTCCGCAGAGTGTCAGATAAAACTGACACTAAAGTGTAAATCATACTGGACAACTGATCGGCTCAAGTCAACAGTTCTGCGGATGAGACAGACAAGACAACAACAGGTTCTGGTCGTTGGGGCAGGCTTTGGCGGATTGGCCACGGCCTTGCGTCTGGCCTGCAACGGCGTTCGGGTGACGGTGATCGAGGCGATGGACGCACCGGGTGGCAAGGCGCGGCAGTTGCCAAGTGCCGCAGGGCCGGTGGATGCAGGGCCGACGGTGCTGACATTGCGATCCGAATTTGACGACCTGTTCGCGCTGTGCGGGGCAAGGCTGGAAGATCACGTGACCCTGATCCCGCAACCTATTCTTGCGCGTCACTGGTGGCCTGACGGCACGTCGCTGGACCTGCACACGGACGTCGAGGCGAATACAGAGGCGATCCGTGCCTGGGGCGGTACGCGGGCTGCCGCGGATTTTCAGGCCTTTCATGCGGTCACCGCACAGGCTTATGCGGCCTTTGCGGGCAATGTGATGCTGTCGTCCCGGCCCCGCGTCGTGCCGGTCGGACTGACCATCCTGCGCAATCCAGGCTTGTGGCCGATGGTCGCACGCACCCTTACCCGCGATCTTGAAGCGCGCTTTGCCGAGCCACGCCTGCGGCAGTTGTTCGGGCGCTATGCCACCTATGTCGGCGGGGTGCCTGCGGCGTCACCTGCCATTCTGGGGGTGATCTGGCAGGCTGAACAACAAGGGGTCTGGGCCGTCAAAGGCGGCATGCATGGCCTGGCCGTGGCCTTGGCCAGGATTGCGGAAGGGGCGGGCGTTGAGTTCCGTTTCGGCCAGTCGGTCCGGCGCATTTTGCAGGAAAACGGTCGTGCCAGTGGCGTCGAACTGGCGGACGGCACACGTCTGATGGCGTCGCAGGTGGTGTTCAATGGGGATCCTGCGGCGCTGAATGCAGGGCTGCTCGGCGCTGCCCTGCGCCCTGCGGTGGCGCAAGACGCCACCCATCCGCGCAGCCATTCGGCGCATGTCTGGACCTTCGCCGCACACGCGACCAAACCCACCTTTGGCACCGATCTGATCCATCACAACGTCTTTTTCAGCAGCGATCCGGCGGGCGAATACCGACCCCTGCAAGCCGGAAAACTACAAACCGATCCGACCATCTATATCTGTGCCGAAGACAGGGCGTCTGACGATCGACCTGAAGGCCCCGAACGATTCGAAATCATCCTGAATGCCCCGCCGGTGCCCGCGATGGGTTCGGCCGACAGCGAAGAGTATGAAACATGCCGCGATCTGACCCTTTCCCAACTGGCGCGTTTTGGCCTGACCTTCGACACGCCCCTGACGCGCGCCCTGCTGACGACGCCGCAAGGGTTCGCCCGGCTGTTTCCGGGATCGGCGGGGTCGATCTACGGTCTGTCGCCGCACGGACCGATGGCCAGCTTTCGCCGCCCCTCGGCGCAGACGGCGATCCCGGGTCTGTATCTGGCGGGCGGGGGGGCGCATCCGGGGGCGGGGGTGCCGATGGCAACCCGGTCCGGGCGGCACGCGGCCGCGGCGATCATCAAGGCCCTTGCTTTGACATCACGGTCGACGCGGACGGGTATGCCTGGTGGTATGTTGACGGCGTCAGCGACGATGGCAAAAAAGCCGTTTCCGTCATCGGATTCATAGGATCGGTTTTTTCGCCCTGGTACCGCTGGTCCGGGCGGCGCGACCCTGCCGATCACTGCTGCATCAACGTCGCCACCTATGGCCCCGGCGGGCGGTTCACGATGACTGACCGGGGAAAGGATGCGCTGCGCCAGACGGCAGATACGCTGACCGTAGGGCCAAGCCGGATGCATTGGACCGGGTCTCAGTTGATCATCGACATCGACGAGATGGGTGCGCCGCCGATGGTGACGCCTGTGCGCGGTCGAATCGTACTGACCCCAGCCGCCGTGACGGGGGTTGAGGTGGCGCTGACCCCGGATGGCGCGCATCTGTGGCGGCCCTTTGCGCCCACCGCGCGGATCGAGGTCGATCTGACCCAAGGCCAACGCTGGAGCGGCCACGGCTATTTCGACGCAAATTTCGGAACACGGGCACTGGAGGCGGATTTCGATTACTGGACGTGGGGCCGGTTCCCGGTGCAGGACGGGGCCTTGTGTTTTTATGACGCGACGCGGCGGGATGGAACGGAACTGGGGCTGGGTCTGCATGTGGGTCTGGACGGGACGGCAACGGTGGTGCCCCCCCCGCCCAAGGCCCGCCTGCCCCGCACCCTTTGGGCGCTGCGGCGCGAAACGCGCAGCGATCCGGGGTTTGTGCCTTCACAGCAACTCGCCATGCTGGACGCACCGTTCTACAGCCGGTCCCTTGTGGAAACGCAGTTAAATGGCGAGGTCAGCCACGGCGTGCACGAGGCGCTGGACCTGACCCGCTTTCGCCAACCGCTTCTGATGCCGATGCTGGCGCTGCGGGTTCCAAGGCGGGCGGGGTGGCGGTTTCCGGACGGCGAGGTCTAAAATTTTTCGTCGAAAAATTTTAGACCTCAGCAGCCGGATTCATCTGCCAGACCCGGAAGTTCAGAGCCGAGGCGATGCTGACCCAGACCAGATAGGGCAGGAACATCATGCCCGCCCAGAAATCCAATGCAAAGAACGTGACCATTGTCGCAGCCACGGACAGCCAGAGGCAGACGATAATGATCATCGCCGCCCCCAATCGGTGCAGCCCGAAGAACACAGGCGACCACAGCGTGTTGACGGCAATCTGAAGGCCCCAGAATGCCAATGCCTGCCCGCTGCCCGCCAGCCCCGCAATTCGCGAGGCCGACCACGCCATCAGGATATAAAGTGTGGTCCAGACCAGCGGAAACAGAAATCCCGGCGGGGTCCATGCAGGTTTTGACAGGGCAAAATACCACTCGCCGGGCTTGAACATTGCGCCTGTGGCGGCGGCCGCCCCGCAAGCCGCGAAAAATGTGAAAAACAACGCCCAATCCATCGGCAAATCCCTTTAGGTTTCTGCCGTATAAGCTGCACGGTCAGGATTTCAAACGGCGCAGCTATTCGCCCGGGATCATATCCCGTCCACGATGTTTCGTTTCCAACTGCGCGAGAACGGACAGCACGGATTCGGACCGGCTGTGGGGCCGCGACTGCCGTGCGGTCGCGTCAACCAGAAACTGCACTTCGGGGGCGGCCTGTGCATGCAGGATCGCCACACGTGGCATCAGGGCCGATACGCCACTTTGCAGTCCAGACAAGGCGAGCCAGCCCAGTTTCTGCCGTTTGGATGTATGCGCGCGCAAGGTGATGCTGTCATAGCCATTGGCCACGACTGCCGCACCAATGCCTGCGTAAATGTGCCCCGCTGCATAAATGCCCGGGCGGCAGGCAATGGGCAATGCGGCAACCCCCGCTGTCGCACGCATGTAAAACTGGTTCGCCTGATGCACCAAACGGCGGGTCAGGGCAAAAATGCGGGGATCGGGGCGCGGATCGTTCAGAAAAGCATCGGGGGCAATCCCCGCCTCATCCATCCAGTCGAGCGGCAGATACAGGCGGCCCGCCCGCGCATCTTCGCCCACGTCCCTTGCGATGTTGGTCAACTGCATTGCCAGCCCCAGATCGCAGGCCCGTGCCAAAGCATCAGCATCGCGCACCCGCATCAGAACGCACATCATCGCCCCGACGGCCGACGCAACCCGCGCCGAATAAGACAGAACGCCCGTCAGTGTGTCATACCTTCGCCCGGTTGCATCCCAGGCGAGACCCTCGAGCAGCGCGTCGGGCAGCGCGCGGGGCATGTCGAAATCGGCGATAATGCTGGCAAAGGCCCGGTCGGCAGGCGCATTGCGGGGACGGCCCGCATAGGCAAGGTCAAGGCGGTCCCGCAAGGTCAGGACGGCGCTCGCCTTATCCGTGCCTTCATCCACTGCATCATCGGCCAGACGACAAAACGCATAAAGCGCAAGCGCCGGGTCGCGCACACGCGCGGGCAGCAGCCGCGATGCGGCGTGAAACGACAACGACCCCGCCCGGATGGCCGCACGGCAATGATCCATATCGGGGGCGGCGATCATTCGGCAGCCATCCTTTGCAGCGGTACAGCGGTACTATGCCCTTCGATATCCGGCACCAGTTTGCCCAGCACCTCGGCGCTGGCAATCACGCCGGGCAGACCTGCACCGGGATGGGTGCCTGCCCCGACCAGATAAAGACCAGGCAGTTCTTCGGACACGTTATGGGGCCGGAACCATGCGGACTGCAGGATCCGCGGTTCAATGGAAAAGCCCGATCCATAGGGCGACAGATACCGGTCACGGAAGGTTTCAGGGGTAAAGGTCAAACTTTCAGTTATGTGTGAAGACACGCCCGGAAGAAGTTGATCTTCCAGAACTTCCAGAACTTTTTGGCGATATGGCTCCGCCTCTGCCTGCCAATTTACCGGGTTTTTGTGGCCCAGATGCGGAACGGGCGACAAGGCATAGAACGTGTCCCCCCCCGCCGGTGCGACCGTAGGATCGGTGACGGACGGGCGATGTACGTAAAGGCTCATGTCATCGCCCAGTTTGCCTTTCAGGAAAATATCCGCCAGCAGGCCCTTGTAGCGCGGCCCGTTCAGGATCGTATGATGCCCTGCGTCCTGCCACATATTGGCCGTGCCCGACGTGCCGAAGTACCACACGAACAGTCCCATCGACCAACGGCGGCGCTTCAGATGCGCGGGCGTCCAGCGCTTTTTTACATGGTTGCGCAGCAGGGTGTCATAGGTGAAGCCCGCATCCGCGTTTGACACCACGATATCAGCCTGCAGCACCTGCCCGCCCGCCAGCCGCACGCCCATGGCGCGTCCCTTATCGACCACAATCTCGTCCACCTCGGTGTTCAGATGCAGCGCACCGCCCTGCCCTTCGACCACCCGCGCCATGGCGGCGGCGATCGCGGCCACCCCGCCGATCGCATAATGAACCCCAAACTCCTTCTCCAGATGGCTGACAAGGATATACATCGACGTCACATGGAACGGGTCGCCCCCGATGAACAGCGGGTGGAACGACAACGCCATCCGCAGCCGTTCGTCGCGCACCCGTGACGCGGCATGGGCGTAAACGGACTTGTCCGCGCGCATCTTCACAAAAGTAGGCAAAACCTTAAGCAGGTCGACAAAGCGGTGCATCGACCGGCGGCCCAGATCTTCAAACCCGAACTGATATCGCGCCTCACTGTCCTTCAGGAACCGGTCGTATCCGGGCAGATCGCGCGGCGACAGGCGCGCCACCTCGGCGCGCATGTCGGCGGTTGAGCCATTGGCCGAAAAATGCGATCCATCGGGCCAGCGGATCTGATAGAACGGGTCCATCGGGCGCAGATCGACATCGGCGTCAAAATCGCGCCCGCAGGTTGCCCACAATTCGCGCAGGCCTTGCGGCACTGTCACGATCGTCGGCCCCAGATCGAAACGGTGCCCACCTTGGGTGATCGACGATCCACGCCCACCGGGCATATCCAGACGATCAATGACCGTCACGCTGTAACCCTTGGCGCCCAGTCGCATGGCAGCGGCCAGGCCGCCGACACCTGCACCAATGACAATAGCCTTGTGGCCCACAGAGGGCGGAAAGCGGCGATGCGGAAGAGTACGTGTGACTGCCATGGACTCAACGTTATACTGTCTAGCTGGATTTACAATATCTTCGTATTCCCTGCAGAATAACTATGATCGGTCCGCAAAAGATGTAAGATCAATCTGACACTTTCAATGGAACCGCAAATTGCAGACCGTCAGCCTCAGCCTGTTTCGCTTTGCCCCCGGCCTGCCCAGACTATGGGTTCTGGGCCAGATGGCCCTTGCGCGCATGGACTTTGCCCGGATCCCCGAAGCGCGGTTCTGGAAGTTGTGCGGGTCGGGCACCGGCGAAGGATTCACCCCGCGTCCGAATCTTGGAGTGTGGGCAATCCTCGCGGTTTGGGACACCGAGGCGCTGGCCCGCGATCATGTGTCGCAGGCCGCAGTTTACCGCCGCTGGACCGACCATGCGACCGAATCGATGACGCTGTTCATGCGGCCTGCGTCGGTGCGGGGGAAATGGTCAGGGATGACGCCGTTCGAGGCGCAGAAGGGTGATGCGACGGGGCCATTGGCGGCCCTGACCCGCGCCACCGTGCGGCCGGGAAAGTTGCTGAAATTCTGGCGCCGCGTGCCAGATATCTCGGCCGTGATCGGCGAAGACCCGAATGTGATGTTCAAGATCGGGATCGGTGAAGTGCCGATGCTGCATCAGGTGACATTTTCGGTGTGGCCGGACGCCGCCGCAATGGCGCATTTCGCACGGGGCGACGGACCGCATGGCCGCGCGATCCAGGCGGTGCGCGACGAAGGCTGGTTTCGTGAAGAGCTTTATGCCCGCTTTCATATTCTGGGTTCCAGTGGTCTATGGAATGGCCGTGACCCGTTGGCCCCGGCGCCCCCGACCGGGCCACCATCGATCAAGGACGCTGCATGAAAGATCCCTTTCCGTTTTCTGCCATCGTCGGGCAGGAAGAAATGAAACTGGCGATGATCCTGACGGCGATTGACCCCGGGATCGGCGGCGTTCTGGTGTTTGGCGACCGGGGGACGGGAAAATCGACGGCCGTGCGGGCGCTGGCAGGGCTGCTGCCATCGATCAAGGCGGTGGAGGGGTGCCCGGTGAATTCGGCACGGATCGAGGATGTGCCCGTCTGGGTGCAGGGGGCAGGGACGAAACTGGTGACGCGACCAACGCCGGTGATCGACCTGCCGCTCGGGGTGACCGAGGATCGGGTGGTGGGCGCATTGGATATTGAACGGGCCCTGACCCGCGGGGAAAAGGCATTCGAGCCGGGCCTTCTGGCGCGGGCGAACCGGGGGTATCTGTACATCGACGAGGTGAACCTTCTGGAGGATCACATTGTGGACCTGCTGCTGGACGTGGCGCAGTCTGGCGAGAATGTAGTGGAACGCGAGGGGCTGAGCATCCGACATGCAGCGCGGTTCGTGCTGGTGGGGTCGGGAAACCCGGAAGAAGGCGAATTGCGGCCGCAGCTGCTGGATCGGTTCGGCCTGTCGGTTGAAGTCGTCAGTCCGCGCGATGTGGCAACACGGGTCGAGGTCATCCGTCGTCGGGATGCCTATGACAATCAACCGGAAACGTTCATGAGCACATGGAAACCCAAAGATGCCCGTTTGCAGGGGAAAATTCTGAAGGCACGCAAGGTCTTGCCGGGGCTGGTCACACCGGACGCGGTGCTGATGGATTGCGCGGGGCTGTGCATCGCCCTTGGGTCCGATGGATTGAGGGGGGAATTGACGTTGCTGCGCACGGCGCGGGCTTTGGCGGCGTATCAGGGGCATGGCACGGTGACGCGCGATCATCTGCGGGCCGTGGCCCCGTCGGCCCTGCGCCACCGCCTGCGGCGCGATCCGCTGGACGAAGCGGGCACCGGCGCGCGGGTGGCACGCATCCTGGCCGAGGCGTTGCCCGTATGACTGATGCGCCCGACCCCTATGCGCGGGCGCGGGCGGCGATTGCCGTGCTGGCGGTCGATCCGACCGGACTGGGCGGTTTGTGGCTGCGGGCGCGGCCCAGCCCGCAGCGGGATCAGGTCACGGGCGCGCTGGCCTTGTTGCCGCTGGGGGGCATTCGGCTGGCCCCGAATGTGACGGATGAGACGTTGTTTGGCGGCACCGACCTGACGGCAAGCCTGATTGCGGGCAAGGCGGTCCTGGCGCGGGGTTTACTGGCCGCACCGCGCGCCATCACCCTTGCCATGGCGGAACGCTGCCCTGCGGCTTTGGCAGTGCGCCTGGGGCAATGGCTGGACCGTGGGATGGGCTGTCTGATCGCATTGGACGAAGGGGCGGAGCCGGACGAATCCTTGCCCCACGCCCTGACGGACCGGCTGGGACTGTTCCTCGACCTCGACGGGATTTCCGCGCAACTTCCGCTGGATGCGCCGGACGCGCGGTTGCTGGAGGAGGCGCGGGCGCGGCTTGCCTATGTCCGCACACCTGATGAGGCGGTCAAGATGCTGACGGTGACCGCCGCATCCGTCGGAATTTCATCACTGCGCGCGCCTTTGCAAGCATTGGCCGCCGCGCGTGCCCATGCAGCCTTGCGGGATGCAAGCACGGTGGAGGAGGAGGATTTGCGCCTTGCGGTGGAATTAACCTATGCCCACCGCGCCTTGCCACAATCGGATTTGCCGCCGGATCAGGCGCAACCCAACCCGCCGCCCCCGGATCAGGATGAAGGCGAAGGTGCGACGAGTGATCCGGAAACCCTGACAATTCCTGAGGATATGCTGCTGGATGCCGTGCGCGCGGCCCTGCCCGCCGATCTGTTGGCCCGCCTTGCGTCGGGTCGGGCGGCACGGGCGGCGGCGGGCACCTCAGGGTCTGGTGCCGCGAAAAAGGGCAACAGGCGGGGTCGGCCATTGGCATCGCGCGCGGGGCGGCCCGACGGGCAGTCGCGCATCGACCCGATTGCCACCCTGCGCGCCGCAGCCCCTTGGCAAGGTGTGCGCCGGGCGCTGCAACCGGGCGTCACTGGCCTGCTGATCCGCCCCGATGACTTCCGCCTTCGCCGTTTTCAGGAACTGTCAGACCGCGTTCTGATCTTTACCGTCGATGCCTCAGGCTCTGCCGCCCTTGCGCGATTGGCCGAGGCGAAGGGGGCGGTGGAGCTGCTGCTGGCCCAGGCCTATGCGCGGCGCGACCATGTGGCGCTGGTGGCGTTTCGCGGGACATTTGCAGAATTATTGCTGCCGCCCACGCGGTCTTTGGTGCAGACCAAACGCCGCTTGGCGGGGTTGCCGGGGGGGGGTGGCACGCCTTTGGCTGCGGGGTTGCAGGTTGCGATTGAGGTGGCGCGGTTGTCGCGGGGTCGTGGGATGACGCCGACGGTGGCGCTGTTGACAGATGGGCGGGCCAACATTGATCTGACGGGTGCTGCGAACCGCCCGCAGGCGACCGAGGATGCGGCCCGCATGGCGCGGCTGCTGGCAGCATCGGGCACACCCGCCATCGTGCTGGACACGGCCACACGGCCCCAGCCCGCCTTGCAGGTGCTGGCGAAACAGATGGGGGCCGCTTATCTGGCCCTGCCCCGCGCGGATTCAAAGCGCATGTCAAAGGCGCTGTCGGGCGCTTTGGAGGCAGTATGAATTTACCATCCGACATCCCCGCCGATTGGCCGAACCGCGACGCAGGTTCGATCATCGCCTGCCCGCCGCACCGCTGGCATGTGCAGGTCATGGGGTCTGGCCCTGACCTTTTGCTGCTGCATGGGGCGGGGGCATCTGCCCACAGTTTTCGCGCGCTGATGCCGATACTTGCCCGAACCCACCGCGTCATCGTGCCCGACCTTCCCGGCCATGGCTGGACCCGCGTGGGCCGCAGGGGGCGCGCGGGCCTTGATGCCATGGCGCTGGATATGACCGTGCTGTGCGAGGCGCAGGGCTGGAAACCCGTTGCAATCATTGGACATTCTGCGGGGGCCGCAATTGCCCTGCGGATGGCGATGAACCGCCCGCTGCCCGTTATCGGGATAAATTCTGCCCTTGGGGCGTTTGACGGGATGGCCGGATGGCTGTTTCCGGTTCTTGCGAAGACGCTGACCTATGCACCGTTTGTCCCGCAGATTTTCGCCCGGTTGTCCGGCACCACGGCGCGGGTGACATCCCTGCTGGCATCAACCGGGTCGCCCTTGGAGGCCGACGGAATTGAACTTTACCGCAAACTGGTGGCAAGGCCAGATCATGTGACGGGCGCCCTTAACATGATGGCGGATTGGCGGCTGGAACCTTTGTTGGCGACCCTGCCCGATCTGACATCACAGGTGCTGCTGATCACATCCGACCTTGATCATGCAGTGCCGCCTGTTGTGTCGGAAACCGTGGCGGCGAAGATGCCGATGGCACGGGTTCACAGCATTCCGGGCTATGGCCATCTGGTGCATGAGGAGGCACCGGACTTGGTTGCCGGGATCATCATGGCATTCCTGGGGGACCACCCCGAAGCGGGTTGCCTTTGATCCGCAACCCCGGTCGGGGACCATCGAGCCGCAAAACACAGCCGGGGAAAAAACGAAAACCGCCTTAAACCACTGTTTTTCTGACAAAAACCACGTCTTCCCGGCGTCTTCCGCACGTCTTCTTTACGTACGTACGTTCAGGATACATCGGCAGGACACAAGGGCAGGACACATCGCCACGGGCGGCACCCGACGCCTAAATCACCAGCCCGGCCCCGGACGTGCCAAAAATCAGGCCCATGTGGTCGGCCAGATAAATCCGCAGCCAAGGCGTGAACCTGTCCGGCCAGCGCCGGGTTTCTGCGGCCAGATCATACAAATCGACCCAGCGGGTGGCAGCCACCTCATCCGGGTCGGGGTTCAGGGACAGGTCAACGCGGGCCTGCGCCAGAAACACATCGACCACTTCATGTTCGGTCAATCCACCGCCGACATCCGCCCGGTATTCCACCTGCCCGGCTGCCGCCACCGACAGCCCGGTGATCCCCAGTTCCTCACGCATCCGGCGTTGTGCGCAGGTCGCCGCATCTTCGCCCCAGAACGGATGCGTGCAGCAGGTGTTCGCCCACAAACCCGGCGTGTGATATTTTCCCAAGGCCCTTTGCTGGATCAGCACCTGCCGCCCCGCCATCACGAAAACGGACACGGCGGTATGCCGCAGCCCGCGCCGATGCACGTCCAGCTTGTCCATCGGCTGCAAGCGTCCGTTTTCCCAAGCCGGGATCAGCGAAGTCGTCACGTCCATACGGGTTTAACCCATCCCAAAAGATGCATCACGTTCTTGAAGCCGATTTTCAGATGAGCCAAGGGCCGCGCCGACACCAGCTTTTTGTTCATATAAGCCTCGAATGTCAGTTTTTGCACATCAACATCGTGGCACAGGCTGACAAAGCGTTCTCGGCGTTCGTCCGACTTGTAATAGGCATCCTGCATCGTGCGCAGAACGCGGAACACGGTGCCGTGTTCCCTCATGAACATTCTGCGCGCCAAGGCGAGGTCCGAGTTGCGGTTGGAGAGGATAAAGGCCTGCGCAGCCGTTGCCGCCGCCCGCCCCCCGGCCATCGCGTAAAAGATGCCCTCGCCCGACGAGGGGGCCACAACGCCTGCTGCGTCGCCTGCAAGGATCACGTCGCGGCCATTGTCCCATTTGTCCATCGGGCGGAGGGGAATAGGCGCACCTTCGCGCCGGATCGTCTTGCATCCCGTGAGGCCGCTGGCCGCGCGCAGATCGGCGGTGGCTTTTTTCAGATCGACGCCGTCGATGCCGGTCCCCATGCCGATGCTCGCCTGTTTGCCGTGCGGAAAGACCCAGCCATAGAAATCCGGGCTGATCTTGCCGTCATAGATGACATCGCAGCGTTGCGGATCATAGGTAGCGGACGATACAGGCGCATCGACGATTTCATGATAGGCAATCACGTAGGGGATCTTGTCGCCACCCGGCACTTCGGTGCGCGCCACGTTGGAGCGCGCGCCGTCCGCGCCGATCACAAGGTTCGTGGTCGTGCGGCGTTCTTCGCCCGACGCCTTGTCGCGCCAGACAACATGGGTGCCCTGCTTGTCACGGTCGATCCGCAGATAGGTGCCGGTCAGACGGGTGGCCCCGGCCCCCGCCGCACGCAGGCGCAGGAATTCGTCGAAATGTTCGCGGTCCACCATGCCGACAAAACCGCCTTCGATATGAATATCGACGGCGCGGCTGGTGGGTGAAATCATGCGGGCGACGTTGATCTTGGCGACGATCTGGCTGTCGGGAATGGTGAAATCCGAAATCGCGCGGGGTGGGATCGCGCCACCGCAGGGCTTGATCCGCCCGTCGCGGTCAAGCATCGCCACGCGGTGACCTGCGCGGGCAAGATCTTCGGCGGCGGTCGCGCCCGAAGGCCCACCCCCGACCACGAACACGTCATATTCATCGGCCATCGTCTATTCCCCCGGAATAAGGTGCGCATCCGGGTGGACGGGATGGCCCTGCCCCATGATACGCAACGCCATGACTGCCGCGGCAAGGAACAACCCCGCCTCGACGATAAACACAGTTCCAAATGCGGCGGGCGCATCGGTGAACAGGCGCAGCACATCCGCCGCCGCCGCCCCGATCAACCCGCCAAAACCCGCCGCCAAAGCCTGCGATGCGCCCCAGAGGCCCATCCGCGTGCCGGTTCGCCCGGATCGCCCCTGCCCCGCCATGGCCATCATCGACCCGATGGCCGCGACGGCAAACATACCGTTGAAAAAGCCAAGGGCGATGACGGCAGGGGTCAGCAGGCCCGCACCCAAAGTGCCAAGTGCCGCCAGCGCGACCAAGGCGGCGGCAGACCCGATGCAGCCCGCCGCCACCCAAGCGCGGAGCGACCCAATCCCAAGGCCCGTGGCAGCAAGGCCAACCAGCAGCATGCCGACAAAAACCCCGCCGTTCTGCATTCCAGACAGGGTTGTCGTGGCCCCCGGTGTCAGGCCGAAGACAAGACCGGCATAGGGGTCTAGGATCAGTTCCTGCATGAAATAGGCGGTCATCGACAGGGCGATGAACAGGGTGAAGATCCGCGCCTCGGGTTCGGCCCAGACCTGGGCCAGGCCCTGACGAAAGGGCAAGGCTTGTGTCGGTTGTGGGGGTTCGGGGGTCAAGCGTGCCTCGATGCGCCAGGTCGCCGCGATGGTCAGGGCAAAGGCAACCGTGCAGACGCAGGTGACCACGGCCATCAGGCGGGAAGGCGTGTAGGGATCAAGGAATTGCCCGATGCCGCCCGCCGTGGCCGCGATGCCGAAGATCATCATCAACCAGGTGATCGTCGCCGCCGCCGCCCTGCGCCGGGGATGGGTGGCGGATGCCAGCAGCGCCAGAAGCGAGGTGCCGGATGCGCCAACACCGACCCCGATCAGCGCGTAGGCGACAACGGACAGCAGCAATCCGGCGAGCCAGTTCTGGCCAAGAACGACAACCCCGAGCGCGGCAGAAACGCCGCCCACGGCCAGCAACGCCATGCCGCCGATGATCCAGCGGGTGCGCGCGCCGCCCTGATCGCTGCGGTATCCCCAGTTGGGGCGCGTGATCTGAATGCCGTAATGCAGGGCGACCAAGGCCCCGGGCACCACGGCGGGCAAGGACAGCTCAACGACCATCAGGCGGTTCAAGGTTGAGGTGGTCAGCACGACTATCGCGCCGAGGCACATCTGCACCAGACCCAGGCGGACAATGCCGAACCATCCCAGCATCAGATCGCCCCCAACCCGCGCAGGGCAAAGGCGGTGACCATCATGCCGGTGACATACATCAGAACGCCGGTGCCGTTGTACCAAGGGGCCTTGGCCTTGGGGTCGCGCAGCAGTACGCGCATGGCCAGCATCTGGCCGACCAGCAGGGCGGCCACGGCCAGCGCGTGCAAGGGTTTGCCCCAGATCAGCAGCAGTGCGATCACCAGCAGCTGCGCCATACCCATAACCGTGCAGGCAATTTTCGCGGCCACTTCCGGGCCAAGCGTCACCGGCAGGGAATTGACGCCATGCAGGCGGTCGCCTTCCAGTGCTTTGAAATCATTCAAGGTCATGATCCCGTGCGCGCCAAAGGCATACAGCCCGGCCATCAGCACAATTTCTGCCCCCGGCGCGCCGGATGCCATCACGGCGGCCCCGGTGAACCATGGCAGGCCTTCATAGCAGAGGCCGACCAGACCGGGCCCCCACCAGCCGGACCGCTTCATCCGGATGGGTTCGACCGAATAGGCCCAGGCCGCAAGAACGGCGACGACCGTGGCACCGAACCCCCAAGGCCCCAGCAACCAGCCCAAGGCCAGGGACAGGACCGACATCGCCAAGGCGACCCACAATCCCCAGCGCCCCGGGATGCGGCCTGACGGAATGGGGCGATGCGGTTCATTCACCGCATCCACATGCCGGTCGCACCAGTCATTGGCGGCCTGGCTCATCCCGCAGGTCACGGGGCCTGCGAGAACGACGCCCAGCACGATCAGCGGCCAGTTGTCTGCCATGGACCCGCCGGAGGAAACGACGCCGCACATATAGGCCCACATCGGCGGGAACCACGTGATCGGCTTGATCAGTTCCAGCAAAGCGCGAGGCTGCGGGTATCGGGTGGGGTGTATGATTTCATTGACACTCATGTGTCAACTAAACATTACATTCTTGAGTCGATCAAGTCTTGAGTTGTCAGGCCAGAGTGACAGAATGAAGCAGATCGACGACCTGACGGTCAGCCGCGCGTTGTTTGCGGGGCAAGATCGGCGTCAGGAGCCGTGATCTTCGCTATCTTTATGGACAAGCCCGTATTTGCGCAATTTCACATAAAGCGACTGGCGCGACAGACCCAGCATTTCTGCGGCTGCAACACGGTTGTTGCGGGTCAATTCGACGGCGGTTTCAATGCAGAGCTTTTCGACAACATCGGTCGTTTCAGCAACGATGTCCTTCAGTGTCGATGACCCGACCAGTTCCATCACCGACGCACCCCCGTCATCCGGCCCGAACCCAGGGCGGCGCGGCGCATCGACCCGGCTTGAATCGCGGATGATCAGGCCCAGAATCGGGTTTGGCCTGTCATTCAGCCAGGCGGCCGAAATCTCTACCGCGATCTGGCCGTCGAAGGCTGTGGTGAGTTTGGTGGAATACAGCCGCATATGGCCTGCCCGCCGGGCGTTATCCAACAGGATTTTCAGATCAACCGCCCCGCGCGCGAGGAAATCGGCCAATGACCGCCCCCGGACCGAGGTTTGGTTCGGTTGATCGGTCAGGTTCAGGAAGGATTCGTTCACCGCGCGGATCAGACCGTCACGATCCGCAAAAACAACCGCATCGACGCCGTCATGGAACAACCGGTTCAGGTTGTCGGTCAGTTCGTCCTGCTGGGTTGCGGCGTGCTTTGGGCTGTCGAGCCTGCACAACAGCAAGCGTTCACCCGCCGCACGGAAAACGATCGGCACGACCAGAACCCGGCGCTGCGACCGGCGCGCCTGCAATTCGATCGGGGCTGCCGTGTCGGACACCGCCAGATTGTTCATCGCCTCCAAAAATTCGCCGCGCCGCCGCCCTTCGAATTCCTGCGCGATGGCCGAACCCAGGATGTCCGCCCGCGACCCCCCGAGGACAAGGGCCGCTGCCGCGTTCAGATCAGTGATACGCCCGGTGCCCATTGACACCAACAGCACCGCGTCGCGCGTCATTTCCATCAGCACGCGGTAGCGGGTGTCCATCTCGCGTTGCGCTTCGTAGTCCTTTTCCAAGGACATCTGTGCCGCAACCAGTTTTTGCTGCATTTCAGCAATCTGGCGCAGATCCCGGCCCAGCATCAGAACCGACCCACCCGGCTGCAAGCGGTGCAACGAATACCGGACCGGAAATTCCCAGTCGGCCCCGTCCGTGTGATTGATTTCCGCCATCAGGGAAACGCCCGCATCTGCCTGCTGCAACTGGGCCAGACGGGCCGTCAGTTTTGGAATGCTTTCCGGCGTCAGGACCCGGATCGCCGGCTGTCCTTCCCAATGTTTCAAATCACCAAAGGACCGGTGATGGGGATTGACCATGACCGATTGGATCAGACCTTCGGGTGTGATCATCAACGCAATATCCGACGCGGTCGAAAGAATTTCGACCAGCAGATCGGGGGTCACCAGCGGAATGGCACCGGCCCCGAAAAGATCATTTCTGTCTGTCTGCAAGACTCTGCCCAACTTACTGTTCGACCCCCGCCCCGAATACGGCGGGATATTCATGTGTCATGCGCGATACCGCGCGGTTTGGTGATCGGCGAAAATCCCGCAGATGATCAGTGCCTGGGAAAGATCATTGGTCGCGCCATCTGCGCCGCTTTCGGCAAGCACCTCGGTGGAAAGGCCCATCACTGCGCCCCCCACCACGACGGGCAAGCCCCCGCCAAAAGACTTTACCGTGCCGACCAGATCCTTGCACTGTGCCAACTTTTCCGAACTCGACAACGAGATCAGCACGCCGTCAAAGCGGCGGGAAAACATCAGTGCCGCAAGTTCATCCCGCGAAGGACCAAACCGCAGGCAAACTGAAACGCCGCGCCGTCGCAACTGCCCCATGGCGACCATGGCACCCAAGGTATGCTGTTCATCCTGCGGCACGATCAACAGGATTTCACCAACGTCAGGCGTTTCACTTGCATCAGATTTCCATGGCCCGCTCAGGTCGCGCAGCAACATCTGCAACCGCGCGGCCCCTTGGGACACATCGGCAAAACCAATCCTGTCATCGAGCCAACCCTGCCCCAGCCTGCGGGCCACATCGGGAATATAGCAATCGGCCAGCATCGCCGCACTGACACGCATCCGCCGAAAGCTGGTCAACACCCGGACCATCGCGTCGGGGTCTGTATCAAAGGAGGCGGATTCCAGCTGTGTGCAAAGGTCTGAGCGCAGCGCGGCGCTGCATCCGTCTGTACGATCCGCCAGCAAAGCAACAATGCGGCCAGCCAGTCGCGCGACAACCGGGCCGTCTTCGACATTTTCCTGCCAAAGGTTCACATCGTGCCGCATCTTCCGCGCTCCAGTCGTCCAAGTGGGCAGATCGTACCTGCCACCAAAAATCTCTTGATGCCTACCCTTACAAAGACTGTTCCCTAATGGCCAGAAAATGTCAAAGAAAATTGACACTTTTTCCTACAGGTCGTCAGGGAAGCATGAATTACGGTCAAAAAATGCTTGTTTATCGGGGGAAACGCCCACACGTGGCCTGAATAGCCCTATTTTGCAGCAACCGCAAAATATGTAAGTTTTAGTTGACACTTTCCGTCGCGGGACGCTAACCTGTTCTTCAGAAGCGTGAGAGCGGAACGGAATTCATGGCCATCGCAGGCAGCACCACAGCCCCAAGTCGCAAACGCCTTTATTCGGCGGACGAACGCGCCCGGCGTGATGCGACACATTGGACGCTTGTTCAGGGGCTTTTAGCGCCAGTGCAGTTTCTGGTTTTTGCGGTGTCGTTGGTTCTGGTGGTGCGCTTTCTGGTGACTGGGCACGGATATGACGCGGCCAACGTGTCGGTTCTGGTCAAGACATTCTTTCTTTGCACGATCATGGTCACGGGTGCGATCTGGGAAAAGGTGGTGTTCGGGCAATACCTGTTTGCGCCTGCGTTCTTTTGGGAAGACGTGTTCAGCTTTGCCGTGAT
>JANMDH010000162.1:0-3209 GCA_031376195.1 Gemmobacter sp.
ACATCGCCACCAGCCAGTAGATCGGCAGCATCAGGAACAAGAGGTACAGCGTCATGACAAGGGCGCGGGAGTTTAGACGCATCAGAACGCCTCCTTCTTATCGAGGTTGGTCATGACGGTGTAGAACACCCACGAGACGAGCAGGGTCACGAGGAAATACATCAGGCTGAACGCGGCGGCGGGGCCGAGGTCGAACTGGCCGGTGGCCATTTTCACAAGGTCGATGGACAGGAAGGTGGTGGAATTGCCGGGACCGCCGCCGGTGAGGACGAAGGGTTCGGTGTAGATCATGAAGCTGTCCATGAAGCGCAGCAGGATGGCGATCAGCAGGACGCCCTGCATCTTTGGCAATTCGATGAAGCGGAAGACCGACATGCGGGTCGCCTGATCAATCTTGGCGGCCTGATAATACGCCTCGGGGATGGATTGCAGCCCGGCATAGGCAAGAAGGGCGACAAGCGAGGTCCAGTGCCAGACATCCATAATGATGACAGTGATCCAAGCGTCGAGCGCGTCGTTGGTGTAGTTATAGTCGATGCCGAGGGCGGCGAGCGTGTGGCCAAGCAGGCCGATATCGACGCGCCCGAAGATCTGCCAGATGGTGCCGACGACGTTGAACGGGATCAGCAGGGGGAGGGACATGACGACAAGGCAGAAACTGGCCCAGAACCCCTTTTTGGGCATGTTGAGGGCGATGAAGATGCCAAGGGGAACTTCGATGGACAGAATGATGACCGAAAACAGGATGTTGCGCCAAAGCGCCTCGTGCATGCGGTCGGATGCGATGGTGTCGGAAAACCATTCGAGGCCAGCCCAGAAAAATTCGTTGTTCCCGAAGGTGTCCTGCACGGAATAGTTGACGACTGTCATCAGTGGCAGAACGGCCGAAAAGGCGACGAGCAGCAGAACTGGCAGCACCAGAAACCAGGCTTTGTTATTCTGTGTCTTGTCCATCAGGCGGCCTTTCCGGCGGGGGTGACGCGCCAGTCATTGGCATAGACGTTGATCTTGGCGGCCTCGAACGCGACACGGGTTGCGTCGGCGGGGATGGCCATGCCTTCGGCGGCGATGATGTTCAGGGGGGTGCCTGCGACGGCGCCCCGGATGATCCGGTGGCGGCCCACATCCTCGACCCGGGTCAGGGCGAAGGGCAGGCCCGGCCCAGTGGTCAGATGCGCGAATTCCGGCCTGATGCCAATCTGGGTGCGGCCTTCCAGCGCGGGATAGGCCGCACCCAGCGGCACCTCGCCCCCGGACAGGGTGGCGCGGGAGCCATTGATCTTTGCGTCCAGCAGGTTCATCCCGGGCGACCCGATGAAGTAGCCTACAAACGTATGCGCCGGGGTTTCGAACAATTCCTGCGGCGTGCCCATCTGCACGACGCGCCCGTCATACATGACCACCACCTTGTCGGCGAAGGTCAGCGCCTCGGTCTGGTCATGGGTGACATAGATCATCGTATGGCCGAATTCGCGGTGCAGGGATTTCAACTGGGTCCGAAGTTCCCATTTCATATGCGGGTCGATCACCGTCAGCGGTTCGTCGAACAGGATGGCGTTCACGTCTTCGCGCACCATGCCGCGCCCTAGGCTGATCTTTTGCTTGGCGTCCGCGGTCAGGCCGCGCGCCTTGCGGTTCAGTTTGTCTTCCATGCCGATCATGGCGGCGATCTGGTTCACCCGGCCCTTGACATAGGCGGCATCCATGCCCCGGTTGCGGAGTGGAAAGGCAAGGTTATCACGCACGGTCATGGTGTCGTAGACGACCGGAAACTGGAATACTTGCGCGATGTTACGCTCTGCCGTGGGGGCGTCGGTCACATCGGTATTTCCGAACAGAACCCGCCCGTGGCTGGGCCGCACAAGGCCAGAGATGATGTTGAGCAACGTGGTCTTGCCACAGCCGGACGAGCCGAGCAGGGCATAGGCACCGCCGTCCTGCCAGACGTGATCCATTTCCTTCAGGGCAAAATCGCCCTCGCCCTTGGGGTTGGGAAAATAGCTGTGGGCGAGTTTTGAGAGGGTGATCTGGGACATTCAGGCCGCCATCGCATATTGGGCAGGGGCCGCGAGCCGCCCGCTTTCGGTGAACAGGTACAGATGGGCGGGGTCGAGCCAAACAGTCAGATCGGTGCCGGGATCAAGGCGCTGCACCCCGTGCACCAGACCGACCCAGCGGTTGCCGGCATGGTCGAGATGCAGGAAGGTCTCAGAACCGGTGATTTCGGTGATGACGACGCGCGTCTGGAAGGCGACCGAGGCCGCGCTTTCCGAGTGCAAGGACAGGTGGTTTGCGCGGAACCCGGCCAGATAGGTGCCGTTGGCCAAGGCCGCCAGCGGCCCGGTGGCTGGGGCTGTCGTTTCGCCGAACACCAGCTGATCCGCCGCCTTGATACAGGGCAGGAAATTCATCGGCGGGTCACTGAACACCCGCGCCGTCGTGGCATCGGCAGGCTGGCGATAGACAACAGGGGTTGGTCCGAATTGCGTGACACGCCCTTCCCACAGGGTGGCCGTATTGCCGCCCAGCAGCAGCGCCTCTTCGGGTTCTGTGGTCGCATAGACAAAGATCGCGCCAGAGGCTTCAAAGATTTTCGGGATTTCCACGCGCAATTCTTCGCGCAGTTTATAGTCGAGGTTGGCCAGCGTTTCATCGAGCAGAACCAGATCCGCCCCCTTGACCAAAGCCCGCGCCAAGGCACAGCGCTGTTGCTGCCCGCCCGACAGTTCCAGCGGTTTGCGGCCCAGCATCGGGGTCAGTTTCAGCATTTCGGCCGTGGCGCGCACCGCCCGGTCAACCGCCGCCTTGTCGATCCCCATCAGGCGCATCGGCGAGGCGATGTTGTCATAGACTGTCATCGCTGGATAGTTGATGAATTGCTGATAGACCATGGCCACGCGGCGGTCCTGCACCCGCATGCCAGTGACATCCGTGCCCTTCCACAAGATGCGTCCCGTGGTCGGCACATCGAGACCGGCCATCAGGCGCATCAAGCTGGTCTTGCCTGAAGAGGTCGGCCCCAAAAGCACGTTCATGGTGCCCTTTTCCAGCGTCAAATCTGTCGGCTGAATATGCACACGGCCTTGCACGGTGCGCGAAACCCCTTTGAATTCCAATGCCATGGCCGTCCCCTATTCCGCTGCCGGGCTGACAGCCCGCTGCGCTGTGTGCGCCATGAAATCATCAATCGCTGCAATCTGATCCGCCGT
>JANMDH010000175.1:0-3029 GCA_031376195.1 Gemmobacter sp.
CCAGCAAAGACCGCTTCAACACCGCCCGCGATGCCCCCACATATTCCGCCTCAAGCCGTTCCGTCACCTGGGCCTTCAACGCGTCCAGATCTTCCGCCCCGAATTTCTTGGCCAGCACATCATCAATCTCTGCCGCCTTCGGGCCCTTCACGGCCTTCACCGTGCAGGCGAACACCGCCGCCTTTCCGGCAAGGTTCTTTGCCCCATAGGCTTCCGGGAAGGTCACATTCACCGTCACCTCATCCCCCGCCTTGGAACCCGTCAACTGGCCCTCGAACCCCGGAATGAACGAATTCGATCCCAGAACCAGCGGGTAATCCTCCGCCGTCCCGCCTTCAAAGAAATCGCCATCCACCGACCCCTTGAAGTCGATCACGATCTGATCGCCCTCTTTCGCCTTGCTGCCCTTCTTGCGGTCCTCATATTCATTCGTCGACGCCGCCAGATTCTTCAACGCCTCGTCCACCGACGCCGCATCCGCCTTCACGATCAGACGGTCCAGCTTCACCTTTGCCGCATCCACATCCGGGATCGGCGGCAGCGCCTCATACACCAGCTCCACCACGACATCCTGACCCTCTTTCCAGGTCTCGCCGCCCACCATCTTCACTTCGGGCTGCATCGCCGGACGGTCGCCGCTCGCGTCGAAATGCGCTTTCATGGCGCTGTCGATCGCGTCCTGCATCGCTTCGCCCATGATCCGCGCGCCGAACTGCTTTTTCAGCATCGGCATCGGCACCTTGCCCTTGCGAAAACCTTTGATTTCCACATCCGGCTGCGCTTCAAGCAGTTTTTCATGCACTTTCGCGTCCAGATCGGCCGCCATCACGGTGATGGTATAGCCGCGCTTCAGGCCTTCGTTCAGGGTCTGCGTAACCGTCATGCTGTCATCGTCCTCACATAAATCTGGTGCGGGTGGAGGGACTTGAACCCCCACGCCTCGCGGCGCCAGAACCTAAATCTGGTGCGTCTGCCAATTTCGCCACACCCGCATCGCCGCAAATGAAAACCGGCCCAAACCCCCGAATCCGGGGCCGGAACCAATCGACCTTTGCGATTTCGTGCGCCTTCTAACAAAAGCCCCTGCCGGATGCGAGGGGAAAAAGTGCGTAAACTTTCCCTGCAATGGCCCGGATGCTGCCGTTATTCACCACGGTGCTGCCGCAATCCGGCCTGACACGGAAAGGGTCGAATAAAAGGTGCCGCCATGCTGTCTGCCCCCCGCGCCCTGACAACTGCGGCCCATGATGTGTCTGTCGGCACGCTGGTCCTGACGCTGGACGGCGCGATCCCGGTGGAATTCCTGAACCCCGGCGACCGCATCATCACCCGCGCGGGTGCGCAAACCCTGCGCGCCGTTCAATCCCGCATCGTGGCCAATTGCCCGATGATCCGCGTCCGCGATGCCGAAATCGGCGCGGATTCAGGTCAGGCCGACATGATGCTAACCCCGGATCAGCCGATCCTGATCCGCGATTGGCGCGCCCGCGCCCTGACCGGGCAACCGCAGGCGATGATTGCCG
Organism: Gemmobacter sp.; assembly: GCA_031376195.1. GTDB lineage: Bacteria > Pseudomonadota > Alphaproteobacteria > Rhodobacterales > Rhodobacteraceae > JANPIX01. The sequence goes on from JANMDH010000175.1 coordinate 1,524, forward strand.
CAGACCGTCTGGTGGACGGCACCTATATCCGGCGCGAAACCGTGGCCAGCCAGCGCATCGTCCGGCTCGAATTCGACATGCCCGTCGTGATCTATGCGGGCAATCTGGAACTCGCCGTTTCCGCGTCCATCGCGGCCTGAAACGCCCCGCCTTGCAGCCCCACCCGCCTTACATCCCGCTCGACCTTACAGCCCCAGCGCGCGGAACACCTTGGGCAGCTCCTCCGGCAGATCTTCCGCAATCAGCCCCGGCCCGAACGACCGCGCGCATTCCACATGCAGCCACGCCGCCGTTTCCGCCGCCTGCATCGGTTGGAACCCGCGTGCCAGCAACCCCGTGATGAACCCGGCCAGCACATCCCCCGACCCCGCAGTGGCAAGCCACGGTGCCGCCCGCTCATAATAGGCTGCGTTGATGCTGCAGCGCCCGGACGGGTCCGCAATCACCGTCTCGGGCCCCTTGAACAGCACCACACACCCCGCCCGCGCCGCCGCCTCCCGGGTTGCATCCACCTTGGAATAGGCAGGCCCCCGGGTGGCAGGTGCCGCCAGCTTCGCCGCAATGTCCGGGAACAACCGCGCAAATTCCCCGGCATGCGGGGTCAGGACGCAGTTGCCATGCAGGGCCGCGAACAGGCTAGGGTTCTGCGCAAGAAGGGTAAGGGCGTCGGCGTCGAGGACAACGCGCCTACGCTCCCCTCGCTCCGTCTCCGACAAAAACGGGGGGCCTTTGTTACCGTCTGTCCTAGGAGCGTGGATTAGGACAGCGAGAGCCTTGGCCACCATCCCCACAGCCCGCCCATCCAACCCCAACCCCGGCCCCAGACAGATAGCGTTGATGCGCCGATCCTCAAGCACCCCGGCCAGCGCCCCCGCATCCCCCACCACCCGCACCATCACCGCATCCATCCGCGCCGAATGCTCCGCCACGGACGCCGCCACACACCCCACCGTCACCACCCCCGCCCCGATCCTGAGCGCCCCCCGCGCCGCGAGGCGGGCAGCGCCGCCATGACCGGGCGGGCCGGACAGGATGAGAGCATGGCCGTGGGTGTATTTGTGGTCATGACTCCATTTCTCCAATTTGTTCAAAGGCGAAAAGCCATGAAACCACGCCAACGATGTCAGACGCACCCCGTTGTCCGGCTGCGGCCTCGATTTCCACACGCCCAGCCGTTTGATCACGATCTTGCCGCAGTAGTGCGGACATTCTTCCAGATAGTGCCCGATCTTCGCCGTCTCGAATGTCACCGTCAGGTTTGCGCGAAACACGTTGTAGTCCGAAAACCGATCATCCTGGAAATCCAGACCAATTCCAGAATCCGAACACGCGCCCGACGGCATATCGACAGAGACGAGGCGGGTAACATCGCGCCTGTCCATCCCTATGTTCATGTCGATGACCTGAAACAGGCTTTGCAACCCTTGGGTAACCGGCCGGGTAAGACCAGTTCCGAAAATCGCATCAATCAGCAGCGCGGGGTCAAGCGACGTCATCTCCTCAACG
>JANMDH010000180.1:0-8224 GCA_031376195.1 Gemmobacter sp.
CCTTTCGACGCGCCGGATGTAGGAGATGGGTCCCCGCCCGCGCAGGGAGGACAGTTCACCCTGAATTCTTAGGAAATTTGCCTTGGAGGCGGGTACCGGAATCGAACCGGTCTACTCGGATTTGCAATCCGGTGCATAGCCTGCCTGCCCACCCGCCGTGTTCAGAGGTGGGGGTGATTTAGGCGAAAGGCGGGGGTGGTGCAAGGGCTGTGTCGTGCTGGCCCGGTCAATTCATGCTGACGGGTTTGGAACGCATCCGGGCCACGGTTTCGCGTTCGGCCCGTTTGCAGACCATGGGCGGCAGGCCCTGTTCCAGCAGAGCCAGATCCTCGGCCACCATGTCGCCCATGCGTTTGAAGGCGACGTCGAGGGCACCTGCGCGGTGGGCGGAGTGAAGGAAGCCGGGCAGGGTGCGGATGGGGTGATCGGCGGGCAGGGGTTCCTCGGGGTAGACGTCGGTTGCGGCGCGGATGTGGCCGGAGGCGACGGCGGCGATCAGATCGTCGAAGTTCACGACAGCCGCGCGGGACAGCAGGATAAACGCCGCACCGGGGCGCATCGAGGCAAAGGCGCGGGCGTCGAGGAAGCCTGCGTTATCGGACGTGACGGAGGCGAGAACGAAAAGGACATCGCTGTTGGCAAGAACCTGATCAAGGGTGGCGGGTTCCGCGCCCGCGCTGCGGATCATGGACGGGGCGACCCAAGGGTCGAAGATGCGCAGGCGGGGGCGAAAGCCGGACAGCACGCGCAGCATGGCACGGCCCAGATCGCCAAAGCCGATAAGGCCGATGTCGGCCCCGGACAAAAGGCGGGCGGAGGCGTTGCCATCGCCCCCCCAAAGTTCGGTTCCCGCGCGGAAGGCGGCGTCGGCCGTGTGGATACCGCGGGCGAGCGAGAGGGCCATGCCGAGCCCGATTTCGGCGACGGGTTCGGCAAAGACGGCCCCGGTGGTGACGACGTGAATGCCGCGCTGAAACAGCAGGTCGTAGGGCATGTTGTTGATCAGATTGGATTCAACATTGAAGATGCAGCGCAGGGCGGGCATGAGGCCAAGGGTTTGCGCAGACAGGGCGGGTTGTCCGATGATGTACCGGGTCTGGGCCAGAACATCGGCGTCTTGCAGGGGCACCTGATCTGCTGCGCATTCGACGATGCGAAAGCGGGCGTGGAGATCGGCGAGGCGGTCGGGCGTAAAGATCAGGGGCAGGCTGCGGGGTTCGGGGGCAGACAGGATCAGGGGGCGGTCGGGCATTCAAAGGGTTCCGTGCAGGGGATGTTGAAGCCAAGGCTTGGCGCAGGGTTGGCGGGCTGGCAAGCGGCAATTGCGGGGCGGGTCCAAGCAAGACTTGATCCGGGGGGCGGGCCTTGGGTATGGTGCGCGCCAATTCGGGCCGGATCGGGCCTTGTCGGGATGGGCTTGGTATGGACGATATTGCACAGCGCAAGGTTCCGACACATGAGGTGACGTATGGCCGCCTGCGGGATCTGGTGCTGTTCGGGCATCTGGAACCGGGGCAGCCGGTGACGATCCAGGGGTTGACCGAACATCTGGGGGCGGGGATGACGCCGGTGCGTGAGGCGATCCGGCGGCTGACGGCAGAGGGGGCCCTGGTTCTGCAGGGCAACCGGCGGGTGGTGGTGCCGCGGCTGACGTTGGCGGCGCTGGATCAGATGGCCTTCGTGCGGCTGGCGGTGGAGCCGCATCTGGCGGAACTGGCGGTGCCCGGCCTGACGGCGGAGCGGATCGCGCGGCTGGAGGCGCTGGACCGCGGGATTGACGCGGCCATCGCGCGGGGCGACGTGCCGGCCTATCTGGAAGGCAATCACCGGTTTCATTTCACGTTGTATGAGGGGTCGGACGCGCCGGTGCTGGAAGACATCGCGCGGTCGCTTTGGCTGCGGTTCGGGCCGTCGCTGCGGGTGGTTGCGGCGCGCTATGTTTCAGCCGCCCTGCCTGACCAGCATGGCGAGGCACTGGCGGCGATGCGGGCGGGGGATGCGGGCGCGTTGGCCCGGGCGATCCGGGACGATATTGCGCAGGGGGTCGATCAGGTGCGGGCGGCGCTGGTCGCGGGAGAAATTTGATCAAATTCTTGCAGGTGGGCGAATTTGATCATATACCGAAGGTAACGCGGGGCTGATTCCGGCCCCGGATTTGCCGGAGGGCACGCCCATGAACAAGATCACCAACCATTTGCCGACGGCAGAGTTGCAGGCGCTGGACGCCGCACATCACATGCATCCGTTCACGGCGGGGGGGGCGCTGGCGAAAAAGGGCGCGCGGATCATGACGCGGGCCAAGGGCGTCTGGCTGACGGACAGTGAGGGCAACCGGATCATCGATGGGATGGCGGGGCTGTGGTGCGTGAACATCGGCTATGGGCGGCCCGAACTGGGCGAAGTTGCCAGGCGGCAGATGGATGAATTGTCGTATTACAACACGTTCTTTCAGACGAGCCATGTGCCCGCCATCGCCTTGGCCGCGAAAATTGCGGAATTGGCGCCGGGCGATCTGAACCATGTGTTTTATGCGGGGTCGGGGTCAGAGGCGAATGACACGAACATCCGCCTTGTGCGGCGCTATTGGCAGGTCAAGGGAATGCCGGACAAGCGGATCATCATCGGGCGCAAGAACGGCTATCATGGGTCCACCATGGGCGGGGGCAGCCTTGGGGGGATGACCTACATCCACGCGCATGGGGGCAAAATCGACGGGATCGAACATATCGGTCAGCCGCACTGGTATGCCGAGGGCGGGGACATGACGCCGGAAGATTTTGGCCTGATGCGGGCGCAGGAACTTGAGGCGAAGATCCTGGAGCTGGGCGTGGAAAACGTGGCGGCCTTCATCGGAGAGCCGGTGCAGGGGGCGGGGGGGGTGATCATTCCGCCCAGTACCTACTGGCCAGAGATTCAGCGGATCGTGGACAAATACGGCATTCTGCTGATCGCGGACGAGGTGATCACGGGGTTCGGGCGGACGGGGAACTGGTTCGGGTCGCAAACGCTTGGCATCCGGCCGCATATCATGACCATCGCGAAGGGGCTTTCGTCGGGCTATCAGCCGATCGGGGGGTCGATCGTGAATGACGAGATCGCCAACACGATCGGGGATGCGGGGGATTTCAACCACGGCTATACCTATTCCGGGCATCCGGTGGCGGCGGCGGTGGCGCTTGAGAACCTGCGGATCCTGCAGGAAGAACACATCGTGGATCATGTGCGCGACGTGGCGCATCCGTATCTGGCGAAGAAGTGGCTGGCGCTGGCGGATCATCCGCTGGTGGGCGAGGCCAAGCTGATCGGGCTGATGGGGTCGATTGCCCTGACACCCGACAAGGCCAAGCGGGCGAAGTTTGCGTCAGAGGCGGGCACCGTGGGCCTGCGCTGCCGGGAGCGGTGTTTCGCGAACAACCTGGTGATGCGGCATGTGGGGGACCGGATGATCATCAGCCCGCCCCTGGTGATCACGACGGACGAGATCGACATCCTGATCGCGCGGGCGACGAAATCACTGGACGAATGCTATGCGGGGCTGAAGCTGGACGGGATGCTGGTGGCGGGCTAAGCGATGCTGCGATGACGGGACAAGGGGCGCTTTGCGCCCCTTTTTCGTTTTTCGGTCAGCCGTGTTCGCTTTCCGATTGAACGCTTTCGTTCCTGCGCGCATCCGGATGAACAAAAAGTAACAGATATGTAACGGCGCGGTTGCGGCAAGCAAATTTTACCGATTAGATCAGGTGCAGACAGACTACACTGAACTGTCACAAACGGCGTCTAGACACGCGTTGTCACGAAGGCCCATGGGGAGATTGAAAAGATGACATTGAAATCAACAACTGCGTCGCTTGCGATTGCGGCGATGCTGGCGTCGAACGGGGTGGCGTTTGCCCAGTCGATGGACGAACTGGTCGCGGCGGCCAAGGCCGAAGGCCAGTTGACGGTGATTGCACTGCCGCATGACTGGTGCGGTTACGGTGCGGTGATCGAGGGGTTCAAGGCGAAATACCCGGAAATCACGGTGAACGAGCTGAACCCCGATGCAGGGTCGGCTGACGAGGTGGAAGCCGTCAAGGCGAACAAGGACAACAAGGGCCCGCAGGCACCCGATGTGGTGGACGTGGGTCTGGCATTCGGTCCGCAGATGAAGGCGGAAGGCCTGCTGCAGGCCTATAAGGTATCCACCTGGGACGAAATCCCGGCGAGCATCAAGGACGACGAAGGGTTCTGGTACGGCGATTATTACGGGGTGATGTCGTTCCTTGTGAACAAGGATCTGGTGGCGAACACGCCTGCGGACTGGGCTGATCTACTGAAGCCGGAATATGCGGGTCAGGTGGCGCTTGCAGGCGATCCGCGTGCGTCGAACCAGGCGATCCTGGCGGTTCTGGCGGCGGGCCTGTCAAAGGGTGCGGCACCAGGGCAGGCGGCGGGTGAAGCGGGCCTTGCGTATTTTGCCGAGATGAACAAGGCAGGCAATTTCGTGCCGGTCATCGGCAAGGCAGGCACCCTCGCGCAGGGTGCGACGCCGATCACGGTGATGTGGGATTATAACGCCTTGTCCGCGCGCGACACGCTGGCAGGCAACCCACCGGTGGAGATCGTGGTTCCGGCAACGGGTGTTCTGGCAGGGGTCTATGTGCAGGGCATCAGCGCCTATGCACCGCATCCGAATGCCGCGAAACTGTGGATGGAATACCTGTATTCGGATGAAGGTCAGCTTGGCTGGCTGAAAGGCTACTGCCACCCGGCGCGGTTCAACGCGATGGCGGCAGCGGGCAAGATTCCGCAAGACCTGATGGATGCGTTGCCGCCGGCGGCATCGTATGAAGCGGCGTATTTTCCGACGCTGGACGAGGTTGACACAAACAAGGCTGCCGTGACCGGCGGCTGGGATACGGTTGTGGGCGCAAACGTCCAGTAACCGGGCCTGATGAACCCGCCCCGGCATTCCGGGGCGGGTTTTTTATCGAAAAGGCCGTCAGAGCCTTGGACCGACGGGGAAAACAGGGATGCCATCCGACGTGAGCCGCACCGACCCGGTGCCTGCGACCCCGCGACGGCGTCTGCCGTTGACCTGGGTGGGACTGGTGCCGTTCGCGGCCTTTGCCATCCTGTTCCTGATCCTGCCGACGATGAAAATCGTGTTCGGGGCGTTCCAGACGCCGGAGGGGGCCTTTACCTGGGCGAACCTTGCCGGGCTGAACACGGCGTCGATCCGATCTGCCTTCTGGGTGTCGATCAAGATCAGCGTGGCATCGGCGCTGCTGGGTTGTCTGATCGGGTTTTTCATTGCGGCGGCCGTGATCCTTGGCGGGCTTCCGCGCGCGATCAGGGGGCCGCTGCTGACGTTTTCGGGGGTTGCGTCAAACTTTGCGGGCGTGCCGCTGGCGTTTGCGTTTCTGGCGACGCTGGGGCCACTGGGCCTGATCACGGTGTTTTTGAAATCGCAACTTGGCATTGATCTGCGCGCGATGGGGTTCAATATCCTGTCGTTCTGGGGACTGACGACGGTCTATCTGTTTTTCCAGATTCCCCTGATGATCCTGATCATCACGCCCGCAATCGACGGGCTGAAGCGCGAATGGCGCGAGGCGGCGCAGGTGCTGGGGGCGACCGGGCCGCAGTACTGGCGCATGGTGGCCCTGCCGATCCTGTTCCCGTCGCTGCTGGGCACGTTCGCCCTTTTGTTCGCCAATGCCTTTGGGGCGGTGGCCACGGCGATTGCGTTGACGGGATCATCGCTCAACATCGTGCCGATCCTTTTGTTTGCGCAGATCCGGGGGGACGTGCTGGGCGATCCGCATCTGGGATATGCGCTGGCCTTCGGGATGATCGTGGTCACGGGGCTTGCGAACGGGGTGTACATCTGGCTGCGGGCGCGCAGTGAACGGTGGCTGAAATGAAGCGGTTTGCGGCCTGGGGGGCATTGGGCTTTGGCGTCTTGTATTTCGCGCTGCCCCTGATCGGGATGGCGGAATTCAGCCTGAAAATGCGGCGGGGGATGTATTCCTTTGACGCCTATGCGCGGGTCTTTGCGGACCCGAGGTTTCAGGAAACGTTTTTCTATTCCATCGGCATGGCGCTGGCGACCATCGTCTTTGGTGTGCTGCTGGTGGTGCCAACGGCGTACTGGGTGCGCCTGAAAATGCCGCGGGCGCGGCCCTTTATCGAATTTGTGACGCTGCTGCCCCTGGTCATTCCGGCCATTGTGATCGTGTTCGGCTATATCCGGCTTTACAACACATCAAGCTGGCTGCCGCTGACGGGGTCTACCTTCGGCACCAACATCCTGCTGATGTTCGGCTATGCCACGCTTGCGCTGCCGTACATGTATCGGGCCGTCGACACCGGCCTGCGCACGATTGACGTCGGCACCCTGACCGAGGCGGCGCAATCGCTGGGGGCGGGGTGGATCACCATTCTGGCCCGGGTGATCCTGCCGAATGTTCTGGTGGCGGTGCTGTCGGGGGCGTTCCTGACTTTTGCCATCGTGATCGGCGAATTCACGATGGCGGCACTGCTCGACCGGCCGGCGTTCGGGCCTTACATGCAGCTGTTGGGATCGAACCGGGCGTATGAGCCTGCGGCTTTGGCGGTGATCGCGTTCGGGATCACCTGGGTCTGCATGGGGTTGATCCAGCTTGTCACGCGGTTTTCCAAACACACACGGGCGCAACAATCATGAAGGCGCAAAGCTGATGGCATTTCTGACGATGGACCATCTGGAAAAATCCTTCGGGCCGAACCGCGTGGTCAAGGATTTCAATCTGGGGATCGACAAGGGGGAGTTCGTGTCGCTGCTGGGGCCGTCAGGCTGTGGCAAGACAACGGTGCTGCGGATGGTGGCGGGGTTTGAGGCGCCGACTGCGGGGGCGATCCGGATCGAGGGGCAGGATGTGACGCATCTGCGCCCGAACCAGCGGCAGATCGGGATGGTGTTTCAGGCCTATGCGTTGTTCCCGAACCTGACGGTGGCGCAGAACGTCGGCTTTGGGCTGAAGATCGCGGGCGTCGCGCGGGACGCGGCAGCGGCGCGGGTGAGCGAAATGCTGCGCCTGATCGGGCTGCCGGACCTTGGCGCGCGCTATCCGTTCCAGTTGTCGGGGGGGCAGCAGCAGCGGGTGGCGCTGGCGCGGGCCTTGGCACCGCGTCCACGGGTGCTGTTGCTGGACGAGCCGCTTTCGGCGCTGGATGCGAAAATCCGGGTTTCGCTGCGGACGGAGATTCGGGAAATTCAACGGGAACTGGGGATCACGACGATTTTCGTGACACATGACCAGGAAGAAGCGCTGAGCATGTCGGACCGGGTTGTGGTGATGAACGGTGGCATTGCCGATCAGATCGGCACGCCGTTTGAGGTGTACAACCGCCCGACAACGCGGTTCGTGGCGGGGTTTGTCGGCACGCTGAACCTGATCGAAGGGGTGGCGCACGGGGACGGGCGGGTAACGCTGGGCGACGCGCTGGTGACGCCGTTCGATCCGGTGGAGGCGAAACAGGGAGGGGCGGTGACGATGGCCCTGCGGCCCGAGGCGGTATGGCTGGGCCGGGCCGAAGGGCGCGACGTGGTGCTGCCCGCGACGGTGACGGAGGTGCATTTCATGGGATCGGTGATCCGGATCAGGGCGGTGGCGGCGGGCACCAGCTTTGCGCTGGACACGTTCAACCGGGCCGATACGCCGCCGCCTGCGGTGGGGGCGGTGACCGAGATCAGCTTTGCCGCGCGCGATCTGATCGTTTTGACTTGAAGGCCATCGGGCGCGCCCGGTAAGGTGCGGTCATGCGACTGGGATACATCACATCACCGGACCGGGGCGAAACCGATCTGCGGCTGTCGCGGCTGGCAGACGCGCTGATGGCGCGGGGCATGGCTGTGGCGGGGGCCGTGCAGACCAACAGCGATTGCCCGGACACGGGGGGCTGCGACATGGACCTGCGGGTGGTGCCGGACGGCCCGGTGATCCGGATCAGCCAGCGTCTGGGGGAAGGATCGAAGGGTTGCCGCCTGGACCCCGGGGCGCTGGAAATGGCGGTGGCCGAAGTGGGGCGGCGGATGACTGGCGCGCGGGTTCTGATCCTGAACAAGTTTGGCAAGCACGAGGCAGAGGGGCGGGGGTTCCGCGATCTGATCGGGGAAGCCCTGAGCGAAGGAATACCGGTGCTGGTGGGGGTGAACACGAAGAACATCGGGGCTTTCGAGGCGTTCGCGGGGGATGTCGCG
>JANMDH010000201.1:0-2295 GCA_031376195.1 Gemmobacter sp.
TATTTTTTTTGTTTTTTTGGCTCTGTTGGGGTTTTTGGCCCGCGTCCGCCCCCCCCCCCCCCCCCCCCCCCCCAGACCCGGTTCCCGTGGAACCTGCAGGCTTACGCATGCGCCGCCTCCATCCCCTCAGCGCCGCCCATCATCAGGCCGATCTCATCCACCGTCAGCCCCGCCACCGGGCGCGGGGCGGTCAGACGACCGCCGTTCAGGGCGGCAAAACTGTCTGCGATTTCCAGCAGTTCATCCAGATCCTGGCTGATCACCACAACCGCCGCCCCTGCCGCCGCGCGGTTGAGAATTGCTTGCCGGATCGCCGCCGCCGCGGCGGCATCGACGCCCCAGGTCGGCTGATTGATCACGATCACGGACGGGTCCTGCATCAGTTCGCGGCCCACCACGAATTTCTGCAGGTTGCCCCCCGACAAGGCCCGCGCCGCGACATGCGTGCCGGGTGTGCGCACGTCAAAGGCCTGCACGATCCCCGCCGCAAAGGCAGCGGTTCTGCCCCAGTTGATAAAACCCCGCCGCGTCAGGCCGTGGCGGACAGCGCCCGACAGCAGGGCATTTTCCACCAGCGACATATCCGGGGCCGCCGCATGGCCCAAGCGTTCCTCGGGGGCCGCCACCAGCCCCTGTTTGCGCCGCGCGTTCGGCCCGGATTGGCCGCAGCCCGCACCATTGATCTGCACGGCGTCGCGACCTGTGCGCAATTCGCCGGACAGGGCCAGCAGCAGTTCGTCCTGCCCGTTGCCCGCAACACCCGCGATGCCGAAAACTTCGCCCTTCCGGACGGCAAAGCTGATGTTTTTCAGGGATGTGCCGAACGGAATGGGGGATGCCACCGACAGATCCCGCACCTCCAGCGTCACCGCCCCCTTCACCCCCCCCGCCCGCGCAGGGGGAGTCAGGATCGCGCCGACCATCAGTTCGGCCAGTTCGCGCGCGGTGCTGTCACGCGGCACGCAGGTGGCCACCACCTTGCCGCGCCGCAGGATCGTGGCCGCGTCGCACAGGGCGCGGATTTCCTCCAGCTTGTGGCTGATATACAGGATCGCCGTGCCTTCGGCTGACAGTTTGCGCAGGGTCTGGAACAGGATGTCTACCTCTTGCGGGGTCAGAACGGATGTCGGCTCATCCATGATCAGCAGTTTGGGGTCCTGCAACAGGCAGCGGATGATTTCGACCCGCTGGCGTTCGCCGGCCGACAGATCGCCCACGCGGCGGGCGGGGTCGAGCGGCAGGCCATAGGCGGCGCTGACCGCCCTGATGCGGCCTGCCAGTTCGCGCAGGGGGGGCGGGTTTTCCATGCCGAGGGCAACGTTTTCGGCGACATTCAGCGCCTCGAACAGGCTGAAATGTTGAAAGACCATGCCGACGCCCGCTGCGCGCGCCGTGCGGGGCTGATCGGGGGCAAAGGGCTGCCCGCGCATCTGCATCTGCCCAGAGTCGGGGCGCACGAGGCCATAGATCATCTTGACCAGCGTGGATTTGCCTGCGCCGTTTTCGCCCAGCAGCGCATGGATTTCACCGGGCTGGATGGCGAAGGAGACATCGGAATTGGCGACAACGCCGGGATAGGCTTTGGTCAGGCCGGTCAGGCGCAGCAGGGGTTCGGTCACACGGCCACCTCGCGCCGTGCGGTGCTGGTCTGACGCAGGAAGGCAGAGGCGACGCCGATGGCAATGGCCTGCGGGTGCTTGCCAAGGCTTGGGTCGCCGATGGGGCAGGTGATGCGGGCAATGCTGGCCGGGGTATGGCCGAGGGCAGTAAGGCGCGCGCGGAAGCGCGCGGCTTTGCTGGCGGACCCGATCAGGCCGAGGTTGCGAAAACCGTGGGCCAGCAGGCGGTGGCAGAGGTCAAGGTCAAGCGCGTGGGAATAGGTCAGGATCAGGTGGTCGGCCCCGGGCGGCGCGTGGGTGGCCAAGGCGGCGGGGTTTGCGGCGGGCAGGATCGTGACGCCATCGGGAATGGTGTCCGGAAACCGATCCGCCGCCACATCCACCCAGGTGATCGCCAGACCCGGCAGGGGGGCCATGACGCCGACGATGGCACGGCCGACATGCCCGGCACCCCAGACCCAAAGCGGGCTGAGGGGGCGGGCTGCGGGTTCGATCATCCAGCCCTGAACAAGACCAGGTTCGGGCAGGATCCCCTGATCGCGCGCCCGGGACAAGACCCGCCTGACCGCGAGCGGCAGGGGTGAGGCGTCGACAGGGCGGGCAATCACATCCTGCCCGGACAGCGGCGCCACCATTGCCGCGCTGTAAACTTCGGTCAGCAAAGTGACGGCCCCGC
>JANMDH010000214.1:0-2453 GCA_031376195.1 Gemmobacter sp.
CTTCGGGCTATCGACGCTTTATCTGGCAATCCACGGGCTGATCGGGATGACGGCGGGGGCCATGGCGCGATCTGAATCCGTAGGGTTGCTGGTGCCTGTCAGCCTCTGGCTGGCACTGACCTTCATTCTGCCCCAGCTGACGGGCAACCTGAACCCGACTGCCGCGATCAACCCGATTGCCGCCTTGGCGGCCCCGCCCGATACAGCATTTTTCCGCGCGATGGGACAGATCCTCGGTTCGGTCTCGCTGGCAGATGCCTACAAATTCGGCTCAGCCAACCTGCTTGATCTGACGCCCGCCGGGATCGCCTCGCCCGCTCTTCTTCCGCCTCTTGGCGTGCTGGTATTGGCCGCCATGGTCCTGCTTGGCGTCACCTGGCGCGCGCTGACGGCCATGAACATGGCAAAAGGAGAATTCGATGCCTGACACCCCCCTTCATTTCACCCCGATCCGCACCATCGCGGCAAAAGATGTGCGCGATGCGCTGCGCGACGATTTTATCCTGATCGTCACCCTGTTTCTGGGGTTGGCCGCCCTGACCGCGCTGGTCACCGGTGCTGTCGCCATGCGCACCGACCTTGCCACGTACGATGCCGCCAAAGCATCCCTGCTGGCCCTTGGCAAAACCGCCGATGCGTTTGCAGCCCCGGAATTCTATCCCTTGCGCCTGCTGCGCGGGGCTATCGAGCAGATCGAGATTATCGCAGCGGCCATCGCGATGATTATCGGCCATCGCTCCGCGTCCAGCGAGCGCGGTCGTCAGACACTGGCCCTGATGCTGACACGACCCCTGCGCACGTGGCAATTTGTGTCCGGCAAGGCGTTGGCCGGAATTGGTCTGCTGGCAGCCGGCCTTGCGCTGGTATTGGCTGTGCTCGCCATGACGCTGCACATCGTTTCAGGCGTCGGGCTTGGCCCTGACGATCTGTTGCGCATCGCCATCATCTGGGCGGTGGGCCTTGCCTATACCACCAGCTTTTTCCTGCTCAGCTTCATTTTGGCCCTGCATATGAAACATCCCGCACAGGCTTTGCTGCTGGCCTTTACTGTCTGGCTGACGCTGGTGCTGATCGCACCCCAGATTGGCGACACGCTCGATCCCGACAATCAGGTAGCAGGCGGTGTGTTCAAGCAGTTGAATATCACCAAGCCCGATCAGACCCGTATCATGCAAGGCTATGCAACGTTCGAGACCATCCGCGACGGCATAGAACAAGCCTCGATCACCAAACACTTTGAACGGTTCAGCTTTGCCGTACTTGGCATCAAAGCCACCTACGCTGGCCAGCCGATCGGCCCCATCCTGATCGAAAAAACAGGCGACTTGATCTGGATTTTTCTGACCGCCCTCGGGCTTGGCATCGTCCTGCTCGCCCTGCCCATTAACCCCAACCAGCTTGCAAAAGCCTGATAACGTTATGGAGATTCTGACATGATCCAGACAAAACACATCTCGACCCTGGCACTCGCCTCTCTTCTGGGCCTGACGCTGACCGCCCCCGTCTTTGCCCAAGACCCCGATACAGACGGCGACGGACTGCCCGATACGGCAGAGATGCTACTGGGCACCGATCCGATGGCCGCCGACACCGATGGTGACGGCCAGAACGACCTCGCCGATACCCACCCCACCTTCACCGAAAACCCGATTGCGATGACCGCCGCCGTCGCGCCCTTCACGATCAAAGAGGCGTTGGTGGAAAACAACTATGACCCAGCGGCCAAGATGGATGCAACGGACCATCTGGAACTTCTGATCGCGAATTCCGGGACAACGCCCCTGACCGGGTTCCGGATCTATTATTCGATCACCGCCAATGACACGGGAAAGGTGGAAGGCACGTTCCGTCAACTTGACGGCCTGATCCTACCGCCAGGTGCCGAGGCCCGCATCCATTTTGACGACGCGACCGCCTCAGGCCATTTCCGCGCCAACCCGAATTCGATTTATACGACAAGCGACGCCGCCAAAACCTTTGACGTCACGTTGCAGGCGGACGGCTATGCGCCAGTCACGGTCGAAATCGCCAAAGACGCTGGCGGTCCGGAAGAGGCGGATTGAGCTGCCCCGGCGCGCAATGGAATGCCCCGCACCACGCCTGCCCCCAACGACGCCCACAGTCAAAGGGCGGGCGATGTTGGGTGGTACTATCGATCTGACGGCAAGCACGCAAAACTGCTGGCTTGTTGCCCGCACATTCCAGCGTTAAAAATGTTGATCTGTGACCAGATCTGATCCCGCGATCATCTGGACATTTGCACCGACCAGCCTAACGCTTATACTACAGTGCCGAAGGACTTTGATGACCCGCGCGCAAGGATGCCCGATGCTGAACGTTCTGAAGAACCGCACCTTTCGCCACATGTTTGCCGCCCAGATGATCGCACTCGTCGGCACCGGGCTTGCGACGGTGGCGCTTGGGCTGCTCGCCTGGCAACTGGCGGGGGCGAA
>JANMDH010000276.1:0-4408 GCA_031376195.1 Gemmobacter sp.
GATGTGGTGCCTCAGCTGCGTCCCGCCTTCACGGATGCCAACCCGCGCACCGGGGCCGGTGCGGACGGCATCAGCAGGTCTTCCAGAAAAAAGGCGGTCAACTGCGACCGTGTGGTCATGCCCGATTTGCGATAAACTGACGTTGCGTGCTGTCGCACTGTCGCCTCGGAACACTGCCGCAGGGCCGCTATTTGAATGTGCGCCAGCCCTTTCAGCATCAGTCCCGCCACGTCCGCCTCGGACTCAGTCAATCCCCAGGTCCGAAATTGCGCGGCGATGGCCTGCGACAGGCCTGTCACATGCGCCCGCGCCGCATCGCGCCAGCGCTCCCCTTCGCGCCGCGCGGTGGCAAGGTCATCCAAAAGTTCCAATCGTTCGATCCGCATGTCGCGGGTTTCCACCGACACAAAGGCCGTCATCGCCACCGCACCTGCCAGCAAAGCCATTTCCAGAATGTCCTTGCAGAAATTCACCCAGTCAAAAGGTTCCGTCGCCCGCAAATGTTCCAAAGCGAACAATGCGGTGAAAAGCCCACCCGCCGTGACCGCAAACAAGGTTGTTCTGCGCATGATCGCCCCGCCCGGTTTCCCATAGGCAGGATGCCACAAGGCCCGGCCCCGTGGCATCCGACAGATGACGGATGGCTTATTCCGTCGCGAAATAAGACGCCCCGCCGATGGTCTGATTGCCGCTTTCCTCGATGGCCACCACCTCTATCTCATAAACCGATGCGGCATCGAAAAAGGCCCCAGGCACGATGAATGACGTCGTATCCGCACCCACATGCACGTCAAAGTTCGGGCGCGAAAATCCATTGTCGTCTTCGTGGTTTTCCTTGTTGATCCACACCTGATAAGCCCTGATGGTGATCGGCCTGCCGTCCTGCGACGTGGTGACCGGCAGCCATTCGACCTTCAGGTCCGCAACCGGCACCACCGGCAACGGCACATTTTCCGGCTCCGGGACCGTTGCGGGCATCACAATCTGCGGCAGGGTCGGCAGCACCGTCGTGAAAACGGCCGCCCCCGTCAGCAGCTCCCCGTCACTGCCCGATGCGCGCAGCGCATAGTCACCTTCGGGCCAACTGGCCTTCAGCGCCGCATAATCCCATTCGGCATATTCGGGTTCGCGCGATTCAAAGAACACCCCGGCAATGCCCAGATCCCCCATCCGTCCCTCCGGCAGCACCCGCAGGATCAGCGCGCCATCGGGATCAAAGACACACAGCTCCGACCAGCCATGATCGTCGAAATAACCATGCACACCGATGTCGCCATCTCCCGCGTTATCTTCAATGAACAGGTTGGCATGGTTGATGCGTCGGCCCTCGCCCTTCGGGACCGTGCAGGTATCTGCAAAAATCGGCGTGGCAAAAAGAAGTGGTACAACACAGAAAGCAAGGCGCATGATCGTCCTCCTATGGTTGGGTTGCGTACCACTTTGGAAAACGTCAATCCGCCAGCCTTGCCCATCCGACAAATGCCCCTGTCAGCGTTTTGTGAACATGCCGCTGCCGCTAAACGGGGGCAGTTTTCACGAAACCGGGCAATCCCCCACCGCGACGTCCAGTGCAAAACGGCTCTCCCGCCCGTACCTTAGCCCCGCCACGTTCACCAACAGCGCCCCGCCCTTGGTCGTGATCGCCTCCGGCAGCAGGGGGATGTTCGTCCCCGCCTGATCAATCCGCACCCCTTCGAACAGCGCGCAATCCCCCTCGAACCGCAGCACATATCCGTTGAACTTCGCCCGCAACAGATACCCCCCGATCCCCTGATCGAACCGCACTTCCACACGGCTCGGCCCGATATCCACGCTCACCGGGGCCACATCCACGCCGTTCTGCGCGCCCTCGGGCCGCAGGCCGAATTCGACCCCCTGCCCCACCTGCACGGTTTCGCCCTTGCCCACGAATATCGGATTGTCCGGATCATCATAGGCCAGCACGCTGAACGTCACGACCCGCCCTTCCAGCGTCCCCTCCGCCAGCGCCGGGATGGCCACCAGCAGCCAGATCAGTGCCGCCCGGATCATGCGAATTTCAACGCTGCAACCCCGGCCAGGATCAGCACCAACCCCGCAACCCGCATCACGGTCACCGCCTCGCCGAACAGGAACACCGCCAGTATCGCCGTTCCCACCGATCCGATCCCCACCCAGACCGCATAGGCCGTCCCCACCGGAATATCCTTCATCGCAAGGCTCAGCAGATAAAAACTCGCCAAGGCCCCGATCACAGTTGCCGCCGATGGCCACGGCTTGGTAAACCCGTCGGAATACTTCAGCCCCACCGCCCAGCCCGCCTCCAGCACGCCCGCCACTGCCAGAAGGAACCACGGGTTGCCCATCAGGCCGCCAGCCCCTTCGACCCCATCTCCAGAAACTTCTGCCGCCGGTCCTTGATCAGCCAATCCGGCTTTTTCCCCGACAGCTCTTTCAGCATCGTCTCGATCGCCTTGCCCACTGCCTCAATCGTTTCCCGCCGCCCCCGCTGCGCCCCGCCCAGCGGTTCCTTGATGATCCGGTCGATCACCCCCAGCTTTTGCAGATCCTGCGCCGTCAGGCGCAACGCCTCTGCCGCTTCCCGCATCTTTTCCGCGTCCTTCCACAGGATCGACGCACAGCCTTCCGGGCTGATCACCGAATAAACCGAATGTTCCAGCATCGCCACCCGGTTCGCTGTCGCAAACGCCACTGCCCCCCCCGACCCGCCTTCGCCCACAATCACCGAAATCAGCGGCACCCCGATCTCCAGGCACTTCGCCGTTGACCGCGCAATCGCCTCTGACTGCCCCCGTTCTTCCGCGCCCTTCCCCGGATAGGCCCCGGGTGTGTCCACCAGTGTGATCACCGGCAGCCCGAACCGGTGCGCCATGTCCATCAGCCGGATCGCCTTGCGGTACCCCTCCGGCCGCGCCATCCCGAAAATCCGCTCAATCCGGCTTTTCGTGTCGCTGCCCTTTTCATGCCCCAGAATGACCACCGGCGTGTCGTTGAACCGCGCCAGCCCCCCCATCACCGCATGATCATCCGCAAAGTTCCGGTCCCCCGCCAGCGGCGTAAACTCTGCGAACAGCGTGTCGATGTAATCCTTGCAATGTGGCCGGTCCGGGTGCCGCGCCACCTGGCATTTCCGCCACGGCGTCAGATCCTTGTACAGATCCTTCAGCATCGTATCCGCCTTGCGGTCCAGCGCCTCCGCCTCCCGCGCGACATCCATCCCCTTGTCCGACCGCGCCATCGCGCGCAGCTCCTCCGCCTTGCCTTCGACTTCCGCCAGCGGCTTTTCAAATTCCAGATAGTTCATGACGGGACTCCGGTGCAGGATGGCCCCCTATATGGCCAGAACGGGCCTCGGATGCAACTCGGCAAGATTTGTGTCCCGCCGCCATGCGATAGAAAACGTGGACGGAAAGGAGATATCCGTGAACGCTTATGAGTCCCGCCTGACCCGTGTGATCGACCACATCCACGACCATCCCGCAAGTGACCTGTCGCTCGATGCCCTCGCTGATGTGGCCGCCCTCTCGCGCTTTCACTTTCACCGCGTCTTTCGCGCCGTGATCGGCGAAACCGCCGCCCAATCGGTGCGCCGGATCAGGATGCAGAAGGCCTCATTCGCGCTCGTGATGGGCGATCAGACCATTCCCTGCATCGCCCGCGACGTTGGCTATCCCAATGACGCAAGCTTCGTGCGCACTTTTACCGCCAGTTTCGGCGTGTCCCCCCGCACTTTCCGCAAACGGGGGGAACTCCTCCCCCTGCACCGCAACCCTGCCATGGAGATTGCCCTGATGTATTCCGTCGGAATCCGCAATGAACCCGCGCTACGCCTTGCCGCAATGCCCCACAAGGGCGTCTATTTTGAAATCAACCGCGCCTTTGAAAAGCTGTCCACCACCATGGCCGCCCGCGGCCTGTTCGCCCATGCAGGCCGCATGGTCGGCGTGTTCTACAACGACCCGACTTCCGTCAAACCCGAAGACCTGCGCAGCCATGCCGCGTTTGAAATCACCAACGACGCGCCCCTCGCCGCCCCGATCGAAGAGGTTCACCTCCAGGGCGGTCGCCAGGCCGTTCTTGTCCACAAAGGCCCCTACGCCGGCCTTCCCGCCGCCTATGATCAGCTTTATGCCCTCTGGCTGCCGAAATCAGGCGAAGAACCGGCGGATGCGCCTGCATTCGAGGTTTATCTCAACTCCCCCATAGACACCGCGCCTGACGATCTGCTGACCGAACTGCACCTGCCGCTGCGATGACACCCCCGATCCCACCCCACCCCACAGAAGCGGCGATCTGCCAATGCCCCCCCGAAGTGCAGGCCTACCTCGACGCCTGCACCCCGCCCGACCGCGACGCCCTGATCCACCTGCGCCGCCTCATCCTCCAACGTGCCGCCGAACTGCCCCGG
>JANMDH010000277.1:0-11513 GCA_031376195.1 Gemmobacter sp.
TGGTGATCGAGGATGAGGCGATCATCGCGATGGACGTGATCGACATCGTTCGCGGCCTTGGGCACCGGGTGACGGGCAATGCGCGGACCCATGCTGAGGCTGTGGCGCTGGCCAAAAAGGACCGGCCCGATCTGATCCTCGCGGATATTCAGCTTGCTGACAAATCGTCGGGGATCGAGGCGGTGAACGAAATCCTGAAGGAATTCCCCGACACGCCGGTAATCTTTGTGACCGCCTTCCCGGAGCGGCTGTTGACCGGGGAACGGCCGGAGCCTGCGTTCCTGATCACCAAGCCATTCACGGAAGATCAAGTACGGTCGGCAGTGGGGCAGGCGATGTTCTTTGCGTCAACCGAAACACTGACCGCATGACGGCGGAATTACGCAAAGTGATCGTGTGGTGAATTCGCAGCGTGGAACCGCCACCCCGTTGGGGCGTTTTATCCGTGAGGGCCTGAGACAAAGGTCCAAACGGAAGGAACAGCCAAATGCTGCGCAAATCAATGATCGTGTTGTCACTGATGATGATGGCCACATTCATGGCGACCGCGTTTGTCGCCGTGCAGTCGAATGTGACCGTCACGGCGGATTTGACGGCGATAGAGAATGACGCTGCGGCCGACTACTGGTCAAATGTTTCCAGCGACCTTGAGAACGCAATCGCGGAAAGACTGGTCGGCCCTATTGCCGCCAGCAGTCCAATGATCGCCGTAGATTTGCGTGAGGGCGCGATGGCAAGTTCGTTTGACGCGGCTTTTGACCAACCAGACGCAGTGCTGGTTGGCCAGGTGAATGTGTCTGATCCACAAAACCATCAAAGCGTGGACGGCTTCGTGTTGCGCGTGTCTTTGGGGTCAACGCCCAAGGTGTCCGCGAACAGCATCACCATCGCGCTGGGTTCGCGCAATCCGCATGATGCCTATCATTCCCTTATCAGCGCCTTTGCGGACGGCGTTGTTGAACGTCTGGAATCTTAGGCGTGCCCCGCCTTCGACTGGTTGCCACCCCCTGCGCCCGACTGCGACTGTGCCGCCGCAGCGCCGATCAACTGGTCGAGCAGGGCCGCAATGGTCTGGAACGAAAATGGCCGCTGCAGAACGGCGATGCCTTTGCCTTCGCGTTCAGCCCTATCCCCCATGAACACGCAATACGCCCCCCGGCCGGCCAGTGCGCGACCCAGATCGGTCGCGTGAAAACCAGTCGGATCAGCATGAATGAACGCCACGCGCACGGCCGCTTCGCCATCTTCGAGCGCCGCAAAACTGCCTTCGGGCCGTTCTGCCACGAACACCTTGGCGGCAGGATCATAATCCTGCACACAGAGCGCAAGGTCGGAGGCAATGATCTCAATCGGCTCGACAATCAGATAAACGGTTTTGGTCATGGCAGATTCCCTCAAACAATTACCGCTGATTCTTTGCACAATCAAAACAGTCTGACATTAATCTATGACACAGTGGAAACAGGAATTTTGAAATGCATCACGGCATAGATTGCGCCAACTGCCCCCTGCGGACGATGCCGTTGTTTGTCCCCTTCACGCCGGAAGAACTGGCCTTCATGCGCAAGTTCAAGGTTCGGGAAGAAGTCTTTCTGCGCAACGATACAATCTTGCATGAAGGGGAACGGTCATCGACACTTTATACCGTGCTTTCGGGAATGGGAACGCGTTCGGTGCTGCTGGAGGACGGACGCAGGCAGGTGATCAACTTTGTGTTTCCGGGCGATTTCATAGGTTTGCAGTCAAGTCTGATGGGCGAAATGAAACATACCGTGGCAGCCACGATGCAAATGACGCTGTGCGCCTTTGATCGGTCGCGCGTGTGGGAAATGTTTCGGGACCATGCCTCGCGCGCGTATGATCTGACGTGGATTGCGGCGGTGGAGGAACATTTTCTGGGCGAAACCATCGCGACACTGGGCCAGCGCGATGCGACCGAACGCTTGGCCTGGGCGTTCCTGCGGATCTGGCGGCGGCTGGCGGCGGTTGGCCTGTTGCGGGATGGATCGGTCCCGCTGCCGTTTCGTCAGCAGGATATTGCCGATGCGCTTGGCCTGTCATTGGTCCACACCAACAAGACGGTGGCGCGCTTAAGAAATCTGGGGCTTGCCGCGTGGCAGAACGGACGCCTGAGCATCCCCAGCACCGCACGTCTTGCGACGGCCGCCGGTGTATCGGACGAATACGAGGAAAAACGGCCTATTCTGTAGGCGGCGGGACTGCGCCGGAAATGGGCACGACCGAAACCGACATCTTGGCAGAGCCTTCGGTCAACACGCTGGCATGGGCGAGGTAAACGAGCACGCTCCGGGTACGGTCGATCACGCGGCTGACGGTAAGCGATTTGAACACCAAGGACTGGCGTTCTGAAAAAATCGTGTCTTCATCAGGAAGGGCGGCCAGATCCTGTGCAGATACTGGGGCAGTCGCCACGCAGGACAGGGCGGAATTGCTGGGATCTTCGAACCAGTTGCCGTTTTGCAGGCGGTCAAAAACACTGCGGTCAAAGTAGGTGACATAACAGGTGACGGCGGGCAGCCCCGGATCGGCGACAGCCTCGATCATGATGTCGTTGCCGACCCAGTCGACCCCGACCTTGCCGACTGTTTCCGCGCGGGCGGGTGCAATGCCCGACAGGGCCAACAAGGCACCAATCTGTGTTGCGCGTCTGATCATGGCGGCTCCGGCTGATTTTGGGGAATGGATGCCGGAACCCGATCAGGCGGTCGGGTTCCGGCGGGGCGTCAGTTGCTGCGCGATGGCGCAAGTTCCGCCACCAGCGTCTTGGCCACTTTCTGCACCGATGCGGCAAGGCGTTGACGTTCGTCCTGCATCATACGGCGCGTCTCGGCCACCAACTGGTCGCGTGGCGCACCCATAAGCCGGTTTTCAATGGATGATCGCGGCAGCAGGGCTGCAAGACCGGCCCCGACGGCGGCAAGAACCAGACCTGTGGCAAGCGGGGTTTGACGCACCCTTGTCGCACCCGCCTGTCGGGCCCGCATATGCAAAGCATATGCCTGTTCCCGCGTCGCCAGTGCCGCCGTGTGCGCGGTGCCGGCCAGATTTTCAAGCCCGCGCCCCATGGCGTGACGCACGTCCTGGGTAAGGGCGGCCAGCACCTCGGCCCGGCTGCGCGCCAGTTCGTGGGCCGGGGCCAGCTTGTCGCGCGCTGCGGCATTGATCCGCGCGATCATGACCGCCGCGCGATCACGCAGACGATCCGCCTCGTCCATCCAGTCGTCATTGCGTGCGGGGGGGGAGGATACGGGGCCGCCTTCGTCTTCCCAGCGGGACACGGCTTCGTATTTCGTCCCCGCCAGGGCGTTTGCATCCGGATCAGCGGGCGTGCGTCGCCCGAGGATAAGCCAGGCCAAGCCCACCGACGTCAGGGCAAGCGCGGTGGGGTTGGCACGAACCGCTGTATCCAGAGCCTGCGTGTAGGGGGTGGCATTGGGTTTGACCAGCGACACCGCGTCGTCCCAGAGGGCGTCGAACGACAGCCGGTTGCGCAGGGCGTCGACCGAAGCAGACAGGGCAGATCGGTCTTGATGCAGCCGGGCCTCGATCACCGAAACGCTTTCTGGCACCGAAACGCTTTCGGGCGCATCAGGATGCGTGATGGGTTGATGTTGCATCGGGGTTCACCATGGATTTGAAGGTTTTCGCATCGCGGCGCAGGTTCAGGAAACTGCGCTTTGGGGCAAGGTTTTGGGGCGTCAGGCGGTGGCGCGCGTATTGCAGCATGCCAAACGCAATCGCCAGAAGGGCAATTCCAACAACCAGGCTGGCCCCGACAGGGGTCAGACCGGCAGCAATCAGGGCTGCGATGGCCGCCCCGGCGAGGACGTTCAGCGCCGTGATTGCCAGAATGGCAGCAATAACGATGATGGCCAGCGCGCCCAGTGCATCGTAAAGGCTGCGCTCTGCCTCGGCCCGGGCAAGGGCAATCTCGCCCTTGACCAGACGGGTGATGCCCGTCACCACATCGCCAAACAGGCCAGCCGGGCTTTGCCCGGCCGTTTCATGCGGCCCGGTGGTCATGACTTTGGACCGCTGGAGTGCTGGCCACTGCCGGTTTTGTAGAACGCATCGGCAAAGCCGTTGTCTGCCATCGAGCGGGCCGCGTCATGCTGGCGCGCCGAAGACCGCAGAAACCGGGCAAGGGCGAACCCGGCGATGGCGGCACCTGCGGCAAATGCCCCCGGATGGCGGCGTGCAAGGGCGCGCAGGTCGGCGGCCATTTCACTGACACTGCGTTCACGCAAGGCATCTGCCGCCGAGGACACGCCGCCCGCCACTGCGGACAAAACGCGCGATTGCAGAGAATCCGATGCAGGTTCATCGGCGGCCCGGCGCAGTGTTTCGGCCAGACGATCGCCGCTTTCGCTCAGCGCGTCACGGGCGTTGTCCATCTGTTCTACTGCCGTGTCGCGGACGGCAGCCGCCGTTTCTGCCGCCTGCGACGACACTTGCGACGCGATGGTGCGGGCTGTGTCCTTTGTCGTCTCGGTCGCGTGCGACATTGTCTTGCGGGCGGCTTCTGCGGTGGCCTCAATCTTGTCTTTCAGGATCTGGGCGTTTTCATTCATCGTCATTTTCATCTCCATCGTCTGCGTTAGCTTGCCGTTGGCCCAAGAAGGGACGCAGGCAGGGTTGGTGGAATTTTCAGAGTCAGTTGTGTTTCGGGTATCTTTCCAGCAGGCCTGCCAGTTCCACCCGCATCCAGGACAGGGCGTCGATCTGGCGTTGCGGCAGGCGCGTGCCAAGGGCGCGATCAAACGCTGCCAGAACATGTGCCTCACCGCTGTGGATCTGGTGGATCACCTGGTGATCAATCGTGTCGAACGTGGCCCGAAGGGTGACAACAGTCCGGTTGACGGTGCCCATGAATGACCCGTCGCTGTCCGGACGACCGCCCATTTCGCGCACCATGGTTGCCAACCGCGTTACATGGCGGGCATGAAGGGCCCTGAATTTTTCGGCGATTGTACGGAATGCGGGCACGGCCTTTTCGACCATGGTTTCGAACCCGCGCAGCGTATCGATGCTGCGCGTGTGCAGATCGATCAGCGCCTCAAGGTTGTCTTGATCCAGCATATCTGCTGCACGCGGTGCGGTTGCAGTATTTCGCATTTCTTCACCCTTTCGGAAAAGTGGTCTTGGCGTAACAACGCAACCTCCGTGCCGGCGGTTCCTTTGGGCGGTGTGAAAAACTGGTGTGCTGTGTGAAAAATCTGGCGGCTGACGTGGAACCGATTGCCGCGCTGTGACGTTGTGCCATTGAACCGAGTATGCGCATCGGCCCTGTTTGGCCCTGTGCAGACATTTCGTCCCCGACGGTTCCCCGCTCCCCTTCCCTGGAGCAAGACTAAGGCCGCAGGCAACCCCTGCGGCCTTTTTTTGACCCGTTGTTCCATGCAGCAGGGCAGAGTCTTGCCGAAAATGATCGTGCAAAAAGCCGAGTCTGTCGGGAACCGCGTCCGCCGTTGCTGTGTTGTTTTAGCAGGCGCGTGACGCGCAACCCCCTGTGAAGGGGGCAGCATGAGGAAAGGACTTTCCAGATGGCGACTATGATGAAATCCGACACCACGGCCCGCAAATCGGCCGATACATCACCCGCAATGCACCTGAATGCCTTGTTCGAACATGCGCTGAAGGACATGTACTATGCGGAAAAGAAAATCTACAAGGCGCTGCCGAAAATGATCAAGGCGGCGTCAGATCCGGCGCTGAAGCAGGCGCTGACATCGCATCGTGAGGAAACCGCAGGCCAGATCGAGGTTCTGGAACAGGTGTTTGAAAACATCGGTGTGCGGGCCAAGGCGGAAAAATGCGACGCAATCGACGGCATTCTGGAAGAAAGCACCGGGCTGCTGGAAGATTTTGGCGGCACGCAGGCGGCGGATGCGGCGATCATCTTTTCGTGCCAGGCGGTGGAACATTACGAAATCACACGCTACGGCTCCATGGTGGCATTCGCAAAAGCCTTGGGAAAGACGGATGCGGCGACGATGATCACCGGCATCCTTGATCAGGAATACGGCGCGGACAAATCCCTGACGAAGATGGCCGAAGGCCGCATCAACATGGCAGCCGCCTGACGGGTGACGGCGATACGCCACTGCCCGAAGTAACGATGACAAGGCCCCTTCCTTAACGGAAGGGGCCTTTGATCTGAACCTGGTGAGCGGACTTCCCCGCCCGGTTGGCAGCCATCCCATACAGCGGAATCTTGCCCGAAACATCCCCTTCAACAGTCAGTGCCGGGTTCACGTGGTGCCGCAAGGAAGGAACCCCGGTTGTCGCGGGGCGTTGTCTGTCCGAGCACGAAAGCTCATTCCCAGCTTGAAGGAGACGGTAGATGGACCATTCAGCACATAAGGCCCTTGATGCAACCGAACTGACCCCGGACAACCTTCTGGATGCCGTGGTCTATGGCGCGGATGACGAAAAGATCGGAACCGTGTCACATGTGCATGGCGTTGGCCCGGCGACTGAGGTGATCGTGGATGTGGGTGGATTTCTGGGTATCGGTGCAAAAAGTGTGGCACTGACGACAAGCCAGCTGAATTTCATGTGTGACGAAGACGGTGTTGTGCATGCGACCACATCCTGGACCAAGGAACATGTAAAGGCGCTGCCTGAACATCACCACTGACCTATCGCCCGACCCGTCTGCGCGGCACTTCGGTGCGGCGCAGACACCGGGCCCGACCCCGACCTTGACCGCCTTTGCGCCAGATCCGCACATCAGCCCGCGCTGTCGGGTTTGCCCAGAATCACTGTCACGCTGAACGCCCCGTCCCGCAGCGGAACCGTGATTGTTCCATCCTGCACGTCAATTGCAACGCCGTCGATATGGGCCGATCCGATGCCGTGACCCGTGCCATCGGGGTTGAGGATGGCGATTTCGACCTGCGCGGCCCCAAGGGTGATGGTTGCATCCAGTCTTGGCCATGCTTTGGGGAAACAGGGGTTGATGCGCAAATTTTGCCCGGCACGGGTCAGCCCCAGCAATCCTTCCATCCCGGCGCGGTACATCCAACCGGCAGACCCGGTGTACCAGGTCCATCCGCCACGCCCAGCATGTGGTGCCGTCGAATAGACGTCGGCGGCGATCACGTAAGGTTCCACCTTGTAACGGTCGGCATCCTGCGGGGTCAGTGCGTGATTGATCGGGTTCAGCAGGGCGAACAGATGTCCTGCCGCGTCACCATCCCCCAACTGCGCATGCGCCAGAACTGCCCACATCGCTGCGTGGCTGTATTGCCCGCCGTTTTCGCGTAATCCGGGCGGATAGCCCTTGATATAGCCCGGATCCATGCGGGTGCGGTCAAAGGGCGGGGTGAACAGCAGGGCAAGGCCGGGGTCTGGACGGACCAGATGTTCAGTCATCGACGCCATTGCCATTCTTGCGCGCGCCGGATCTGCGGCACCCGACAGGACCGCCCAGGACTGGGCGATGCTGTCGATGCGGCATTCGTCCGATGCGGCAGAGCCAAGGATTGTGCCGTCGTCAAATGTGCCCCGCCGATACCAGGCGCCATCCCAGCCCTGCGCCTCGATCGCGGTGCGCAGGGATTGCGCATGGGCCCGCCAGCGGGCGGCGCGTTCAGGGTCGCGGCTGTCGGCCAGGGGGGCCATCTTGTCGAGGGTGGCGATCAGCAGCCAGCCGAGCCACACGCTGGTGCCGTGCCCGGCTTCGCCGACGCGGTTCATGCCGTCGTTCCAGTCGCCCGTCCCGATCAGCGGCATGCCGTTTTCGCCGGTCAGGGTGATGGCCTGATCCAGACCGCGCGCACAGTGTTCAAACAGACTGGCCGTGGTTTCGGAGACGGAGGGCTGAAAGAAATCGTCATGCGCGCCGGGCAGCAGGGCAGGGCCTTGCAGGAAGGGGACGGCTTCGTCCAAGATGCCCGCGTCGCCCGATACGGCGATATAACGGGCAACCCCGTAGCCGAGCCAGACCCGATCATCCGATATCCGCGTGCGCACGCCCTGACCCGAATGCGGCAGCCACCAGTGCTGCACATCGCCTTCGGGGAACTGGCGGCTGGCGGCGCGCAAAAGGTGGGCGCGTGTCATTTCGGGGCGCGTCAGCGTCAGGGCCATGCCGTCCTGCAACTGATCACGAAAGCCGTAGGCGCCGCTGGCCTGATAGAAACCGGCCCGCGCCCAGATGCGGCAGGCGAGCGTCTGATACAACAGCCAGCCATTCAGCAGGATGTCCATGGCGCGGTCGGGCGAGGTGATTTGCACGGAGGTCAGAAGGTCCGCCCAATGCGCCTTGACCGCCGCGAGTGTGGTCGAAGGGTCGGCGGAGCGAAAGCGCTGGATCAGGGCGCTGGCCGCTGCCGCATCGTCGGCCTGACCCAGCAGGAAGACAACCTCGACCGTCTCGCCGGGGCGCAGGGTCAACCGGCGCTGCAGGGCCGCGCAGGGATCAAGGGCGGGCCCGGTTCGGCCGGAAAGCGGCAGCACATTGATCCCGGCGGGCGCGGCCAGTGTGCCGCCCGCCCCGATAAATTCCGCCCGATCCGCCGTGAAACTGCTGGTTTGGGGCCCAAGATCAGCAAAGGCGATCCGGCCCGGAAAGGCGGTACTGAAGGTGTTCTGGGCAAGGATTGCGCCCGTGGCGGGGTCTTGCCGCGTGATGACAAAGGGGGCCGATGCCGCGCGGGACGTGCCAAGCACCCATTCCGCATAGGCGGTGACGGATAACTGGCGGTGAGTTGATCCATTGTTGCGCAGTGTCAGCCGGGTGATCTTTATGGCGGCGTCCAGGGGCACGAATTGCGTCATCTCGGCCGTGATGGCGTGGCTGGCATGCTGGAAGATTGAATAGCCGAACCCGTGGCGTGCGACATAGGTGCCCGTTCCCCGGATGGGCAGGGCGGTGGGCGTCCAGATATCGCCCGAGTCCAGATCGTGCAGATAGATCGCTTCGCCCGGCGGGTCGGTAACCGGGTCGTTCGACCACGGCGTGATCTGATTTTCGCGGCTGTTTTCGGCCCAGACATGGCCGCTGCCTTCGGCAGAGACCTGAAAACCGAAGCCGGGATTGGCGATGACATTGATCCACGGGGCGGGTGTCGTCTGGCCGTTCTGCAGCACCGTCACATATTCGCGCCCCTGATCGGCGAATCCGCCAATACCGTTGTAGAATTCCAGTTCGGGCAATGGTGCTGCGGACGGCGTTTCCGGGGGCTGCTTTGCGGGCGCTGGTGGTGCGGCCGGGACCATAGTCGCGACAGTCGCAAGTGGCGGCACAAGGGCCGGTGGTGGGGCAAGGGCAAGGGGCGGGGCAGGGCGGTTGGGGACAGGCGTGCCGATCTGCTGGGCGATGGTGCCGCGACTGGCCACCAGAACAACGCGCGCCATCGCCATCAGACTGGCCCGCGCGCCGGGGTTCAGAAGGTCGGACCGCAGGGTATGAACACTGCCCTGGGCCGCCGCGTGAATGCCTTCGGCGCGCGGACGCAGTCGGGCAGCGCGCACCGCGCTGTCAATCGCGATCTGAAGGTCCTGCACATAAGATGAAGACCGATCATTCAGAATGACCAGATCAACGGGCAACTGGCGCATGCCCCAGTATTCATGCGCGCTCAGCACCTGATGCAGAACGCCGATATCCTCGGCATCCTCGATCTGCAACAGCACGATGGGCAAGTCGCCCGAAATGCCCAGAGCCCAGAGCGCGGATTGCGGCCCCGCACCCGCCGTAATCTGGCCAGCCGAAGCGCGCAGGCGGGTGTCGCCGCGCATCACCATGCCGCCGAGTGTCTGGAAATCCCCAGCCTCGACATGGCTGATCCCAAGATGGCGCAATTGCACCTGTGCCTGCGTCCATGACAGCGTGGCCGCGCGGGCAAAGGCCGACGCGTCCCGATGACGATCCACAAGATCTAGCAGTGCGTCCGGCGATGCGGCGACCATGGTCCAGAAGGTGACACGCGTCACCCCACCCGCCGGAATGGTCACGCGGCGGCGGATTGAAAAGATCGGGTCCAGCACGGTGCCGGTCGTTCCCGACAGGGGGGCATCGGCCATCATCGCCTGCCCGATGCTGCGCCCCCGCCCGATGAATTTCGCACGGTCCGTCTCGATCTGGATCGGCCCGGATTCTGTGCCTTCAACAACGGCGATATGGGCGGCCCACACTTCGGGGTCGCTGGGGGATCGGCGGCGGCGGGTGGCGATGATGACCCCCAGTTCCGGCAGGTAATCCGTCACCACGAACATCTTCGAAAAGGCCGGATGCGCCTGATCGGATGCATGCGGTGCCAGAACGAGTTCGGCATATGAAGTCAGGTCCACCTCGCGCGGGCGGCGTCCGGTGTTGGTCAGTGTGACGCGGCGCGCCTCGGCGTCATCTTCGGCGGATACGACCACTTCGGTCAGCGTGATGAAACGCGGCTCGTGGTGGGTAAATGCCGCGTGATGTTCGCAGAACACTGCACGATGCTTGTCGCTGTCGCTGCGTGTCGGCTGCACCCCGGCGGACCAGACTGCCCCGGTGGTCGTATCGCGCAGAAAGATGAACGAGCCCAGCGCCGCCTGGGTTACATCGGCCCGCCAGCGGGTGATCGCCAGATCGCGCCATCGGCTGAACCCTTCGCCGGTGGGTGTCAGCATGACGCCGTAGTTGCCGTTTGACAGAAGATGTGCCGTGGGCGTCGCATCGGCCGGGTTTTCGAACAGACGTACACTGGGCGCGTCGTTGGTTTCCACGGCGGCGACCAACACCTCTTTCGCGCGCGGGGGGGCGGTCGCAACATCGCGCGGCACGCGTTCCTGCAGCAGCAATTCCACCCCTTGGATCATCGGCTCGGCGTGGAACCTATCGCGGAGCCGTCCGTTCTGCAGGGTATTCGCGATGGCCGTGATGGTCATGCCCTGATGGTGCGCCATGAAACTGCGCACGACGGCATGACCCTCATCATCCTGCAGACGCGCCGGGGTGAAATCGACCGCTTCATAAAATCCGTAGCGACCTTCGGCCCCGAGTGCCGCAAGCCGGGCATAGTTCTGCTGTGCGGCGACGGGATCGATCATCGCGGCCAGCCCGGTGGCATAAGGGGCGATGACGCGGTTTTCGCTGAGGCCGCGCTTGAGCCCCAGCCCCGGCACGCCAAAGTTGGAATACTGGTAGGTCATTTCCAGATCGCGCGCATTGTAAGACGACTCGGATATGCCCCACGGCACCCCGATCGCCGCCCCATAGTTTTGCTGGCGCGCAACGATCAGGCGGTTGGTCTGTTCCAGAACCGATCCTGATGGCGCGCGCATGACAAGCGAGGGCATCAGATATTCGAACATGCTGCCCGACCAGGAAATCAGCGCCGACCCCGCCCCGATGGGTGTCGCAGCCCGGCCCAGCCGAAACCAGTGCCGCGTGTCCACATCGCCCTTGGCGATTGCAAACAGGCTGGCGAGCCGTGCCTCGGACGCGAGAAGATCATAGCAGTTCGGATCAAGGCGGTTGGTCGCAAGGGAAAAACCGATGGACA
>JANMDH010000302.1:0-4126 GCA_031376195.1 Gemmobacter sp.
GCGGGCATCGCGTCAAGGTATGCGGCGACCTGCGCTGTCAGCGCGGTCTGTCCGGGCCTTGCGTTCAGGGCGATCACGGTCATCTGGGCACTTTCGGGGCAGGGCTTTCGACAGGAAGAACGCGGGAACATATGGCGCAACTGCACAAAACCGGCGTGACGGGGGTGTGACAGGGCAGTGACCTTTGTCGTGCGACGCCCCGTTGATGGCGGGTTGACGACGCGTTGACGGCGGGAGGCAAAAGGCGTATCGACATCGCGTGGCGCTTTGTTACCGGATTGCGGGCCACGTTAAACAAGCCGCTAAAGAGGTGCAGGGTGCAACCCCGGCGCTTCTTTGCGTTCGGGGTTTTTTCTTGGCCCAAGGCCATGCAAGGCGAAAGATTGGCGATGACGAATGACTGGAACACCCGCACGCAACTGGTTCACGAAGGCAGCCGCCGCAGCCAGTACGGAGAAATGGCCGAGGCGATTTTCCTGACGCAGGGCTTTGTCTATCCGACGGCGGAGGCGGCCGAGGCGCGGTTCGTGAAAGCGGGACCGGACGAGTTCATCTATGCGCGTTACGGCAACCCGACAACGCGGATGTTCGAGGAACGGATCGCGGCGATAGAGGGGACGGAAGATGCCTTTGCGACGGCCAGCGGTATGGCGGCGGTCAGCGGGGCGCTGACGTCGATGCTGCGGGCGGGGGATCATGTGGTGTCGGCGCGGGCCTTGTTCGGGTCGTGCCTGTACGTTCTGGAAGAGGTACTGCAGCGGTTCGGGGTGAAGGTGACTTTCGTGGACGGGGCCGATCTGGCGCAATGGCGCGCGGCTGTGACGCCGGGGACGAAGGCGGTGTTTTTTGAAAGCATGTCGAACCCGACGCTGGAACTGGTCGATATCCGCGCGGTGTCCGACATCGCCCATGCGGCGGGGGCCTTAGTGATTTGCGACAACGTGTTCGCGACGCCGATCTTTTCGCGTGCGGTGGAACAGGGCGCGGATGTGGTGGTGTATTCGACGACCAAGCACATCGACGGGCAGGGGCGCGCCTTGGGCGGGGTGATCTGCGGGACGACGGAGTTCATCCGCAAGACGGTGGAACCCTATATGAAACACACGGGCGGCAGCATGTCGCCGTTCACGGCCTGGATCATGCTGAACGGGATGGCGACGCTGGACCTGCGCTGTCGGGCGATGGCGACAACGGCGCTGGAGCTGGCGCGGGCGCTGGATGGGCAGGCGGGGATTGCGCGGGTGATCTATCCGGGGCTGGCGAGCCATCCGCAGGCGGCGCTGGCGCAATCGCAGATGGGGTCAGGGGGCACGATAGTGTCGTTCGAGGTGGCGGGGGGCAAGGACGCGGCCTTCAGGATGCTGAATGCGCTGGAGATCATCAAAATCTCCAACAACCTGGGGGATGCGAAATCCATCGCGACGCATCCGGCGACGACGACGCATTCGCGCCTGCCCGACGATCAGAAGGGGGCGCTGGGGATCACGCCGGGGCTGGTGCGCCTGTCGGTGGGGCTGGAAGACCCGCGCGATCTGCTGGCGGACCTGACGCGGGCGCTGGGGGCGGTCTGAATCCGCGCATTTGGTTAAACGTTTGGTGAACGGGCTTGGCTGGGGGGCGCGCGCGCCTAGATAACGATTTGCGCTATATCCGATAAAGGGGACCGCAATGAACATTCACACAGCCGAAATCGACCGCAAGCCCAGCCGGGCCGAGGCGGAAGCGGCGATTGCCTTGCTGCGTCAATGGGCGGGCAATTCCACGGATGCGGAGATTGCAGCGGTTCCTGCGGCATGGGGATTGATCGGCGACGGATACCCTGCGTTCAGCCGCGTTTACCCGACGGAGTTCCGGGTGAGTGATGCCTACAAGGACACCCTGCCCGATCTGCAGAATGGCCCTGCCAGCCTGATCGTGGGGGCGAACCGCCAGATACAGCATGTGGGGATTTCGAATTTCCGCCTGCCGATCCGGTACAAGACGCGCGACGCGGGCGAGGTGATGCTGGAGACGAGCGTGACGGGCACGGTCAGCCTTGAGGCGGAGAAAAAGGGCATCAACATGAGCCGGATCATGCGGTCCTTTTATGCGCATGCGGAGGAAAGTTTTTCCTTTGGCGTGATCGAGGCGGCGCTGAATGATTACAAACGCGATCTGGGATCGTTCGATGCGCGCATCCAGATGCGTCTGTCTTTTCCGGTGCGGGTGCCGTCGTTGCGGTCTGGCCTGTCGGGCTGGCAATACTACGACATTGCGCTGGAACTGGTGGAACAGGCGGGGGTGCGAAAAAAGATCATGCATCTGGATTACGTCTATTCCAGCACCTGTCCCTGTTCGCTGGAACTTTCCGAACATGCACGGCGGACACGCGGGCAACTGGCGACGCCCCATTCGCAGCGGTCGGTGGCGCGGATTTCGGTGGAAATGCGGGGGGCGGACTGTCTTTGGTTCGAAGATCTGATCGAACTGGCGCGGAAAGGTGTTCCAACCGAAACGCAAGTGATGGTGAAGCGCGAGGATGAACAGGCCTTTGCCGAACTGAACGCGGCAAACCCGATCTTTGTGGAAGACGCCGCGCGCAGCTTTTGCGCAGCCCTGCTGGGCGACGTCAGGGTGGGCGATTTCCGGGTGCTGGCGAGCCATCAGGAAAGCCTGCACAGCCACGATGCGGTAAGCCTTTTGACGCAAGGGGCAACCTTCGCGCAGGAAAGTCTGGATCCGCGGCTGTTCGAGAGCCTGATCAAGGTGGGGTGAGGGAAAGACGCCCGGTTTGCGGATGGCGGGGCTTTTTGGTGAGCAGCGGCACGGTTACCTAATCTGGCGTTTGACCTGCGATCGAAAGATGTACCGCAATCCGGGACGCGGCCACGCCCGGGCCTGTCTTGCCGTGCCGCCGTTCGATCACGGCATAGCGGATCGAGGGGAGGGGCGGCAAGCGCGCATCGCGCAACGGTGGCAAGCCGATCCCCGCCGCTGTGCGGCAGGCGATGCCAAGACCGGCCCCTGTGGCAGCACGCACACCGTCAAGGCTTGGGGTCACCACTGCGATTCGCCACGGGCGACCGATAGCGTCAAGTGCATGCTGGGCGGCCATAAGAAAGGGGCAGGGTGGGGCGATCGTCGTGAGCGGTAACACGTCCTCATCCAGTAGGGCGGCATTTCCGAACCATTGCATGGGAAAGTTGACGGCAGAATCGGCGGTGCCGATCATATCGCCTGCGCAAAGTGCCGTGTCGATCCGGTCTTCGCCCATTGCCTGCAGCAATTCTGCGGTGCTGCCGATGACAATCGCGAAGCTGGTCTTTGGGTTGAGGGCGCGCAGGTCTGTCAACGTCGGGCGGAGGACGGAAGCGACGAAATCCTGCACGATGCCGATCCTTATCGGACGGGCCGCTGTCGAGCTTAGTTCAGTTCGCGCAATATCGATGCGAACAAGAATGGCGCGGGCGTGGGCCAGAAGCAGGCTGCCAGTCTGATTGAGCTTTAGCGCGCGTCCGTCGCGGTCGAACAGGGCCTGCCCGACACTGGCTTCGAGCCGTGCCATCTGTTGGCTGAGCGCGGATTCACTTCGCCCGATCCGTGCCGCCGCTGCAGCAAGTGACCCACACTCAACCACGGCGACGAAGCTGCGCAGCAATGGCGATGGCAGATCGGGTATCATCAGTTTTCCTTAAGTCAGAAAGACTATAATCGCGCTTATTCTTTTGTATTTCTGCTGCAAAACTGGCTGCATCACAACAGGAGGATTTAGAATGCCGTTCGCCAGACTGACCCTTAACGCGCCCCCGGCTCATGAACTGGCGGATGACCTGTCGATCAGACTGACGGAATTGATCGCCGTGGATCTGGGCAAGCGACATGAATTGACATCGGTGTTGGTTGAAGCACCGGGGTTTTCCCGCTGGATGATTGGTGCGCAGCGGCAGCCGATTGCCGCGCATCTTGAGGTCTTTGTGACGGGCGGGACCAACTCCGAACAGGAAAAACGGTCATTTGTGGCAAACGCCATGGAGATGCTTCGCAAAGCGTTGCCCGGCCTTGATCGCGCGACCTATATCGTCGTGAAGGAAGTGGCCGCCACCGATTGGGGCTATGACGGGCGGACACAGGCGGATCGCGGGAAAGC
>JANMDH010000306.1:0-2757 GCA_031376195.1 Gemmobacter sp.
TTTTAAATTTTCTGGTACGTGGTGGTTTTTTTTTCCGCCGGGTGCCGGGGTTAAATGCGTATGGTGGGGTGGGTTTGTTTGGGGGGGGGCGCCCGGCCCCCCCACCCCCGGGGATATTTTTTCAAAGAAGAAGCGCTTATAGCCGCTCCGCCTCAGCTGCCAGTTTGTCCATCGTCGTCTGGCCCAGCGCCATCGCACCAAAGTCTACCGCCGCCTTGCAGATCGCGGCGGACGGGAACACCATCCGCTGGATCACCCGGGTGCCGCCCGCCTCGGGGGTCAGCGTCACCGTCACCTGCGCATGTGAACCGCCATCCCCGTCATCGGACAGCACGAATTCAATGCGGTTTGGCCGATCATACAGGCGAAAGTCGTGCCGGTTGGGCCAGACCGTCCCATCCGGCCCGATCATGTCGAACCGCCACACCCCGCCCTGCCGCAGGTCAATTTCCTTCGTCACGCATCTGTACCCCTTTGGCCCAAACCACTCTGGCAGGATTGCCGGGTCGGTCCAGCACTGCCAGACTTTTTCGGGGCTGGCCTTGATCAGCCGGGTCAGGGTGATGCTGCGGTCTTCGCTCATTTCAACCCCTGCGCATAGGCTTCCAGCTGATCCGCCACCGTTCCCCAGCCCCCGTAAAATCCCATCTCTTCGTGCTGCGTCCTCGATTCCTTGTTACGGTGGCGCGCCACGGCGGTGTATCGGGTCCGCCCACCGCCCATATCCTCGAACGTCAGGATCGCCGTCATGAACGGCTCTGCCGCAGGTTTCCAGCCTTCGGTATAGGTATCCGTGAACACCAGTTTTTCGTTGGGGATCACCTCCAAGTAGACCCCCTTGTTCTCCATCAGATTGCCGTCAATATCGAACGTCGTGTTGCATGCCCCACCCACACGCACGTCCAGCTTGCAGGCCGTCACCCGGTGCGGTTTGGGGACAAACCACGGCATCAGGTGTTCCGGCGTCGTCCAGCAGCGCCACAGGATTTCGCGCGGCGCGTTCATTTCGCGCGTCAGCACAAGGTTGGTTTCCGGGTCAAGGTCCATCGTCGTCTCCGTTCATCTGGGTCAGAATATACGCCTCCAGCCGGTCCGTCCGCGCCTCCCATTCCGCACGCTGCCGGGCAAGCCAGCCCTCGGCCCGGGCAAGGGCCACCGGGTCCGCCCTGCACATCCGCGTGCGACCGGTCTTTGCCGTGGTGATCAGCCCCGCCTCGGCCAGCACGTCAAGGTGCCGCATGACCGTCGGCAGGGCCATGCCCGTCGGCTGTGCCAGCTGGCTTACGGGCAACGCCCCACCCGCCAGACGCGCCAGCATGTCGCGCCGGGTCGGGTCAGACAGCGCCTGAAAAATGCGCGAAAGATCGGGCTCATGCTTAGCCATGTCACTAAGTAATCACCATACAGCACCCCTGGCAAGTAAAACTTTGCAATCCAGCTAACCATTGACCTGCAAGGATTGGTCACTATTTATGACCAATCCTTGCAGGTCTTGCTGCGATCCCCTATTCCTGCAACGCTTCGACAAACATCGGACGAGGGCACAATGGCACGACGCTTCCACCGCTATGGTCTGCAGATTGACGAGTCGCTTTTCGATTTCGTCGAAATGCGAGCCCTGCCCGGCACCGCAGTTGATGCCGACGATTTCTGGGCCGGTCTTGCCGCAGCGATCACCGAACTCGGGCCAATCAATCACGCCCTCTTGGCCCGGCGGGCCGACCTGCAGTCACAGATCGATGCGTGGCATATCGCGCGGCGCGGCAAACCGTTCGATGCAGACGCCTATCAAGCCTTTCTCGCCGCCATCGGCTATCTGGTGCCCGAAGGTCCCGATTTCCAGATCACCACCACCGGGGTTGATCCGGAAATCGCCCTGATTCCCGGCCCGCAGCTTGTTGTTCCCGTCATGAACGCCCGCTATGCGCTCAACGCCGCCAACGCCCGCTGGGGCAGCCTGTATGACGCGCTCTATGGCACCGACGCACTGGACGATCTGCCCGCCTCCAAAGCCTATGATCCCGCCCGTGGCGCGCGGGTCGTCGCCTGGGGCCGTGCGCATCTGGACACGGTGGCCCCCCTGGAAAAGGGCGGATGGGCTGGCCTGACCGCCCTGTCGGTGAAAAACGGGCAGCTTGTCGCCACCGGGCCATGGGGCACCTGCGGGCTGCAAGACGCGGCACAGTTTGCAGGCCATCTGGCCGATGGCACTTGCGAATTGCAAATCCTGTTGCGCATCAACGGCCTGCTGATCGACCTGCTGATCGACCGCACCACGCTGATCGGCAAGGCGGATCCCGCCGGATTGTCCGATATCCGGATCGAGGCTGCACTTTCCGCCATCATGGACTGCGAAGACAGCATCGCCGCCGTCGATGCCGCCGACAAGGTCGCAGCCTATGGCAACTGGCTCGGCCTGATGCAGGGCGATCTGACCGAACAGGTGCTCAAGGGCGATCACACCATCACCCGCCGCCTCAACCCCGATGTCACCTATCTTGCCCCCGACGGCAGCCCGCTTTCTGTCAAATGCCGCGCCCTGATGCTGGTGCGCAATGTGGGTCATCTGATGACCAATCCCGCCGTCCTTGATGCCGAAGGCACCGAGGTGCCCGAAGGCATCATGGATGCCTTCCTCACCACCCTCTGCGCCCTGCACGATCTGCGCAAAACCGATGGCCCCCGCAATTCCACCCTTGGTTCCGTCTATGTCGTAAAACCCAAGATGCACGGGCCCGATGAGGTCGCCTTTGCCTG
>JANMDH010000211.1:0-6313 GCA_031376195.1 Gemmobacter sp.
GGAGATGGAGCCGGTGTCACGGATGGCCTGCAGCAGATCGGCCTTGCCGGGGCCGAGCATGGCATCATCGGCAAAGTGGATGCGCAGGCGAAGGCGGGGCGGGGGGGCGTCAGACATTGGCAGGTGCGCGGTGGGTGGCCAACGATCCGGCGATCATGCGGGCGATGGGGGGCGCCTCGCCCAACGGGGGCAACAGGGGGCCGGTGAACCCGGCTTGTGCCAGGGCATGGGGGACGTCGTCCATCACATGGCCCGCGCGCAGAGCGAAGAAGGGCAGGCAGAGGGCGGGGTCGTTGAGGCGGGCGACGTCCTGCAGGAAGGGGGCTTCTTCGACATAGCCGGTGACGATTTTCTGGAAACCGGAGGTGGTGCGCAGGACCCTGGCCACCGATTCGGTGATGGTGGCGGAGGCGCGGGACACCTGACTGCCGTGTGCCGCGATCAGAAGCGTGGTGCGCGCGGGGTCGAGCCCGTTGTCGCCGCAGGCGGTGCGGGCAAGATCGGCCATCAGGGCAGGCAGGGCGGGATCATGGCCGAAGGCGGGCAGGCGGGTCAGGTCGGGGTGGCCTGCGGCGGCCAGACGCTTGGGCAGGGTGGTGCGGGTAAAGAATCCTTCGGCCATGAAGAACGGATAGATCATCGGGCGATCCAGACCGGCCAGCGCATGTTCCAGCGCGCCGGGGGCTGCGAGTGTGGTGCCCCGCACCTGCCAGCCGGGCAGCCAAAGGGCGACGCGCACGGCGAGGGCCATCAACGCCGCCTCTTGCGGGGCGGGATCGGCGGGCGATCCGTGTGCGACAATCAGCACCTGACGGGCAGGGGCATTCGGCGGGAAATCGGCGAAAGTATCGGGCATAGGCAGACCTTTGAGTGTCGGGTTGCAGGATAGGGCGGTGGGCGGTGCTGTCCAGCCCGGCTTTGGGGTGGGGCATGAGGTGCGCTTTCCATGACCTTGGTGCAAACCGTTTCATCTGGATAATTGCCTTGCGGGGGCGGCGGTTTTGGATGTCAAATCCGGGAAAATCAGCCCAAAGGGAAATTCGGATGAGAGTAGCATTATGGCAGGGGCCGTCACCCGAGGGCAATCTGACCGCCGCGATGGCGACCCTGCAAACCGCGCTGAAGGCGGCGGGGGCGGCGGGGGCGGTGATGCTGGTGGCGCCGGAGGCGTATCTGCCGGGCTACAACCAGCCCGATCTGGCGGGGCATGCTTTGAATCAGGCGGGTGAGTGGACACGGGTTTTGGCAGCGGCCTGCCGCAACGCGGGCTGCGGGCTGTGCGTGGGCTATGCGGAGCGGGCGGGCAACGCGGTTCACAACGCCGCAATCGCGATTGGGCCGGATGGGGGGATGCTGGGGCATTTCCGGAAAATTCAGCTGTTTGGCGCGCGGGAAAAGGCGATCTACGCGCCGGGGGATGCCTATTGCACCTTTGATCTGGGGGGCGTGCGGGCGGCGATCCTGATCTGTTACGACATCGAATTCGCGCCGCATGTGGCCGCCCTTGAAGCATTGGGCGTGAAAATCATCCTTGTGCCGACGGCCAATATGCAACCCTTTACCCATGTCGTGCGCGCGACGGTTGCGGCGATGGCCG
Organism: Gemmobacter sp.; assembly: GCA_031376195.1. Classification (GTDB taxonomy): domain Bacteria; phylum Pseudomonadota; class Alphaproteobacteria; order Rhodobacterales; family Rhodobacteraceae; genus JANPIX01. The sequence goes on from JANMDH010000211.1 coordinate 1,598, forward strand.
CGAACCACGGGCTGAGCATCGTCTATGCCAATTACTGCGGGATCGAGGGGGATCTGACCTATGTCGGCGGGTCGCTGGTTGCGGCGGCGGACGGAGCGATCTTGGCGCAGGCAGGGTTAGGGTCGGCGCTGATCGTCGTGGATGTGCCGGAGGTGCTGCCTGCGCATCTGTCGACGCAGGCGGCGGATTTTCGTCGGGTGCAGTAGGGCAGCGGCGCGGTGAGGGATCGCTTTGTGCAGGCCCGCGTCAGGCCAGAATAACCTCGACCCCGGCGTCGGCCAGCATCGCGGCAATGTCGGGCGCGGGGGGGGCATCGGTGACAAGGCGGCGGATCGCCTTGGGTTCGGTGATGCGGATCGGGGCGACCTGGCCGAATTTGGTGGCATCCACCACCATGATCGCCTGATCGGCGCGTTCGATGATGGCGCGGGAAAATTCTGCCTCGCGCATGTCCTGCAGCATGAAGCCGGCCTTTGCATCCACGGCGGCAGCGGACAGGATGGCGTGTGTTACCTGAAACTGGCGCACGAAGGCCAGCGCCTCGGCCCCGAAAGAGCCGCCGTCATGCGCGCGCAGTTCGCCCCCGGCCATGAAGACGCGGTTGCCGTTGCGGCTGGCAAGGGTCTGGGCGACGGTCAGGGAATTGGTGACGACCAGCAGTTCGCGGTGATCGCGCAAGGCCTGCGCCACAAAGGCGGTGGTCGTGCCGATGTCAAGAAACAGCGAGGCCCCGTCGCCGATCATTCCGGCAAGGCGGGCGGCGATCCGGCGTTTGGGGGCGGTGTTCAGGCCAAGGCGGAGGGCGAAGGATGCCTCGGGGCCCCAGTCGCGCAGATGCACCCCGCCATGCACTTTTTTGACAAAGCCCTTTGCCTCCAGCCGCCGCACGGTACGGCGAATGGTTTCCTCGGTCACGTTGAGGCGTTGGGCAAGATCCAGTACCCGGGCCTGCCCGTCGGATTTCAACAGATCGAGCAGGGCCAATTCGCGGTGCGTTTCAGGCATTGTGGCCTTTAATGTTGTAATGAACGATGCGGACGCAATATTAGCACATAAAACCACAGAATGAACGCACAATGCAACAAAAAACCCAAATGACCTTTGACTCGACTCGGACGTAAGGGCAACCTCTCATCATTGATCGGCGTCAGGAAGTGCAGGCGTGAAGGCCCCTTCGACAGACAAGGCAAACAGGGGAGACGGTCGCGAATGACCAAGAATTTGCCGCGTGGTGCGCAAGCATTGCCCGGACCGAAGGTTTCACAATGACGAAGAAGGCGTCACTGTCCTTGTGGATTGGACAGTCTGTCTTTTGGGGGTGGCCCGTGTCCCTGGGTCGCCCCCTTCTTTCGTTTTTGCAGCAGGCGCGCGGGGTCATTGCATGACGCCGATGGACCGCCTGCTGGCGTTGCCGATCTGGCAGGGCAATGTGACGGCTGCGCCTTTGGGGGGCGGCATCACCAATGTGAATTTTCTGGCGGAAGATGACCGGGGCCGGGTGGTGGTGCGGATCGGTGATGATATTCCGATCCATCAGATCTTGCGGTTCAACGAACAGGCGGCCAGCCGTGCGGCCCATGCGGCGGGAATTTCGCCGCCGGTTCTTTATGCATCAGCGGGGGCGCTGGTTCTGGGGTTCATCGAGGGCAAGACCTATGGCGGCGCGGATGTGCAGGCCGATCTGGACGGCGTGCTGGACCTGATCGTGCGGACACACCGTGATATTCCGCGCCATCTGCGGGGGCCGGTGCTGGCCTTCTGGGTGTTTCATGTGATCCGCGACTATTGCGGGCGGCTGGTGGCCGAAGGATCGCGCCATGCGGCCCTGATCCCCGACCTGTTGCGTGAGGCTGAACGGCTTGAGGCGGGTGTGGGGCGGGTGGAGATTGTGTTCGGGCACAATGACCTGCTGCCTGCGAATTTCATCCGGGATCCTGCGCGGCTGTGGCTTGTGGATTGGGATTACGGCGGGTTCAATTCGCCGCTGTTCGATCTGGGCGGATTGGCCGCGAACAACGCGCTGAGCCCGGCGCAGGAAAACCACATGCTGACCGCCTATTTCGACCGGCAGCCGGATGCCGACCTGTGGCACCGCTATGGCGCGATGAAGGCGGCGTCGGCGTTGCGCGAAACGCTGTGGTCGATGGTATCGGAGACGCATTCCGATCTGCATTTCGATTATGCCGCCTATTCGGCAAGCAATCTGGCCGTCTATCGGGCGGCCTATGACACCTATCTGCAATCCTGAAGGACAAAGAATGCGCGATCTTCCCACAACGGCAAAGGCTGTCATCATCGGCGGCGGGATCGTGGGCTGTTCCACCGCCTATCATCTGGGGAAACTCGGCTGGGCGGATACGGTTCTGCTGGAGCGTAAAAAGCTGACGAGCGGGACCACGTTTCATGCGGCGGGGCTGGTGGGGCAGTTGCGGACATCGGCGAACATCACGCAGTTGCTGGGGTATTCGGTGGATCTGTACCGGCGTCTGGAGGCGGAGACGGGGCTGCAGACGGGCTGGAAGATGAACGGGGGCCTGCGGCTGGCGTGCAATGCGGAACGCTGGACGGAAGTGAAACGACAGGCGACGACGGCGCATTCGTTTGGGTTGGAGATGCATCTGCTGACCCCGCGTGAGGCGCAGGATCTTTGGCCGCTGATGGCGATTGATGACCTTGTGGGGGCGGCCTATCTGCCGACGGACGGGCAGGCGAACCCGTCCGACATCACGCAATCCCTTGCGCGGGGGGCGCGGATGGCGGGGGTGACGATCTTTGAGGATACCGCGGTGACGCGGATCATCGTGGAAGATGGCCGGGTGCGGGGGGTGGAGACACCGGAGGGCACGATTGAATGCGAAAAGGTGGTGATCTGCGCGGGGCAGTGGACGCGGGTTCTGGCGGCGACGGTGGGGGTGAATGTGCCGCTGGTGTCGATGGAACATCAGTACATGGTGACGGAACGGATCGAAGGCGTGACGCCGGACCTGCCGACGCTGCGCGACCCGGACCGGCTGACCTATTGGAAGGAAGAGGTTGGGGGACTGGTCTGGGGCGGGTATGAGCCGAACCCGAAACCCTGGGCGGTGACAGGCATCCCGGAAGGGTTTCATTTCGAACTGCTGACAAGCGATTTCGACCACTATGGCCAGTTCATGGAAGATGCGATCGCGCGGGTGCCGGCCCTTGCGAATGCGGGGGTGAAGCAGCTGATCAACGGGCCGGAAAGTTTCACGCCGGACGGGAATTTCATTCTGGGCGAGGCACCGGAGCAGGCGGGCATCTTCATCGGGGCCGGGTTCAACGCTTACGGCATCGCGGCGGGCGGCGGGGCGGGGATGGCCTTGGCGGAATGGGTGGCGAAGGGCGAAGCGCCCTATGATCTGTGGCCGGTGGACATCCGCCGTTTCGGCCGTGTGCACGGCAGCACCGATTGGGTGCGGGCGCGGACAGTGGAGGCCTACGGGAAACATTACACGATTGCCTGGCCGTCGGAGGAGATGACGTCGGCGCGGCCCGTGCGACGGTCGCCGCTTTATGCGCATCTGAAGGCGGCAGGGGCCTGTTTTGGGGAAAAGCTGGGCTGGGAGCGGCCGAATTGGTTCGCAGCGGCGGGCGAGGTGGCGGTGGACCGTTATTCCTATGGCCGCCCCGGTTGGTTCGACGCAGTGGCGCGGGAACATCATGCGGCGCGCAATGCGGCAGTGCTGATCGACCAGACCAGTTTCGCGAAATTCACGTTGAAAGGGCCAGATGCGGCGCAGGCGCTGAACCGGATCGCGGCGGGGAATGTGGACCGGGCGGTGGGCAGCCTGACCTATACCCAGATGCTGAACGCGCGGGGGGGGATCGAATGCGACCTGACGGTGGCGCGCGTGGCGCAGGACGAGTTTTACATCGTCACGGGGACAGGGTTTGCGACGCATGATTTCGACTGGATTTCGCGGAATCTGGGGGGCTGCCAGGCGGAACTGGTGGATGTGACGGGGGGCTTTGCGGTGCTGTCGCTGATGGGGCCGAGGGCGCGGGATATTCTGGGCTGCGTCTGCCCGGATGATCTGAGCAATGCGGCGGCCCCGTTCGGTTCGGCGCGCCGGATTTCGGTGGCGATGTGCCCGGTGCTGGCCCTGCGGGTGACGTATGTGGGCGAACTGGGGTGGGAGCTGCACATGCCGGTCGAGGTGGCGGTGACAGTGTATGAGGCGCTGATGGCGGCAGGGGCGGGCGACGGTCTGGTCAATGCAGGCTACCGCGCGATTGAAACGCTGCGGCTGGAAAAAGGCTATCGCGCCTGGGGTTCGGACATCGGGCCGGACCATACGCCGGTGGAGGCGGGGCTTGCCTGGGCGGTCAAGATGAAATCGAGGGTGGAGTTTACAGGGCGCGCGGCGGTGGCGGCGCAACTGGCGGGGGGCGTTGCAAAGCGCTTTGCCGGGTTCACGGTGGAGGATCCGCAGGTCGTGCTGCTGGGGCGCGAGACGATCTACCGCGATGGGGTTCGGGTTGGCTGGCTGTCGTCGGGTGGGTTCGGGCACACGGTGGGGCGGGCCATCGGATATGGGTATGTGCGGAACGCGGACGGGGTGGATGAGGCGATGCTGCGGTCAGGGGTCTGGGAGTTGGAAGTGGCCGCGACGCGGGTTCCGGCGCGGGTGCATCTGGAGGCGCTGTATGATGCGGGAAATTCAAGGGTGAAGGGGTAGGCTGCGAGGGCGTTGT
>JANMDH010000215.1:0-4109 GCA_031376195.1 Gemmobacter sp.
GTAGCCATAAAAACGGATCGTTTCCGCGGGCGGCAATGGAAGGGACGCCACTTGCCCCACAATCAGTCCCTTGGGATGGGCCATGGCCCATCCGGCAAGTTCGCTCGCAGAAGGGGTGGCAACTGGCACGGTCAGCCGACCGGCAAAATTGAACTCTGCATTATAGCCCATGTTCACCACCGCAATTCCGCGCGGCGCGGCTTCCGCCAGACGGGCGGCAATCGGCGCCGTATCATAAGCCACATACAGACGACTGGTGAGGACGAGCATATGCGCCGCCAGCGACAGACAAACCCCCAGCACCAGATGCCCCGCCATCAAAGGTAACCGAAACGCCGCCGCCGCCAACACAAGACAAACCGCCGCGAACAGGATCACCGCTCCTGCCGGGGCGAGGTCAGCCCCGCCATTTCCCACGGGCACCACGCCCACCACAAACAGCACGGCAACCACCGACAGCACCATCGGCAACATTGGCGCAAGCGACCCATCCCGCCGATCCGCCCCGACAAGTGGCAGCACGCGGGCCACCAGCAATGCGACGGCAGGCAGTTCAGGCAGCAGATAATGGATCTGCTTGCCCCCGATCAGCGTGAACAACACCATCCCCGACAACGCCCAGATTGCACAAAACAACCCCGCCGCATCGCCCCGTACCACCCCCGGCACCGCCCGCCACAGCCGCCAGGACCAGCCCCACGGAAACAGGATGACCGGCAAAAGCGCCCACAGAAACCAGAACGGCCGCCCGTGCCCCAGCGTGCCGGAAATACGATCTGCCGTTTGCGCCCATAACAGGTCCTGCCAATTGGCGGCGTTACCCGTCATCAGCGCCGGCACCAACCACAGGGCCGCAATCCCCAGCGCCAACAAAATGGCTATTCCCACCCCGCGCGCTAGGTCGCGCCACGCAGGCGGCTCCGGTGCCCACCACCGGATCAACAACAATATGGGTAACAAATGCACCACAATGACCGGCCCTTTCGCCAGCACCCCCGCCCCGATCACACCGCCCAACAACAGCCAATGGCGCGATGACGCCCCCCCTTGTCCGATGCGCCAGATCAGTCCCATCCCGGCCAGTACAACCACCGTCAACAGCGCATCGAACATCGTCGCGCCACCATAAGCAACGAACACCGTGAATCCCGCCAACGCGATCACCGCGCGCAAGGCGATCCCCTCAACTTGCGGCCAAAGCTGCCGGGCCAACAGCCCCGTGCCCGCCATGGCCAGCAGCGCAAACGCCGGTCCGACAAGCCGCGCCGCAATGTCCGATACCCCGGTAACCAACCACAGCCCATTGATCACCCAGAACAACAGCGGCGGTTTGTGGCTGTAACTTTCGAAATTGCGCGTCAGATGAAAGGCATCGCCCGACAAATGCATTTCCCAGGCAACCGCCAGATAACGTGTCTCGTCCACCGGAATTGCTGGTCGCGCAAACACCTGAAACAGCAATACTGCCGCCATAAGGATCAAAAATGTCGGAATGCTCAGGCGTGTCACGATGATCTACCCTATGATCCGGTCGCCTGTCATGACGTGGATTCCGTCCCTTTGTCCACGACATTCGCCACGCCCCGGCGTTCGGCCAGATCGGCACACAGCTGGAAAACGACGCCCTTTGTCGCCATCGGAGCACAACATCCCCCGCCCCGCGATATAGATTTGCCCAAAGCGACAGATCGCCCCCTCATGGCGGCCTTTGTCTTGTATTGGGGAGACGACGATGAAATCGCACACGCGCGTTGTGGTCATTGGCGGCGGTGTCGTCGGGTGTTCCGTGCTGTATCACCTCACCAAACTCGGTTGGTCCGACGTGATGTTGATTGAACGCGCCGAACTTACCTCCGGCTCCACATGGCACGCAGCAGGCGGCTTTCACACCTTGAATGGCGACACCAACATGGCCGCCCTGCAAGGCTATACGATCCGCCTGTATAAAGAACTTGAGGCGATCACCGGCATGTCCTGCGGTCTGCACCATGTGGGCGGGATCACGCTGGCTGACAATCAGGAACGCTTCGACCAATTAAAGGCCGAACGCGCCAAACACCGCTACATGGGCCTCGACACCGCGATCCTGACGCCGGCCGAGGTGGACAAGATGACCGATGGCATGGTCAACACCGCAGGCATCATCGGTGCGCTCTATGATCCGCTGGACGGCCACCTCGACCCCTACGGCACTACGCACGCCTATGCCAAGGCCGCGAAAATGGGTGGCGCGGAAATCGTGCTGCACAACCGCGTGCTGGAAACCAACCCGACCGCGGAAGGCTGGGAAGTTGTCACCGAAAAGGGCACGGTCACGTGCGAACATCTGGTCAACGCGGGCGGCCTCTGGGCGCGCGAGGTGGGTGCTATGGCAGGTGTCTATCTGCCGCTGCTGCCCATGGCGCATCAGTATCTGGTCACCGACGACATCCCTGAAATCGTGGCACGGGGGGGGCGCGAATTTCCGCATGTGATGGATCCGGGTGGCGAATCCTATCTGCGCCAGGAAGGGCGCGGCTTCTGCATCGGGTTCTACGAAAAACCCTGCGAAGGCTGGTCGATTGACGGCACGCCTTGGACCTGGGGGCAGGAACTGCTGCAGGACCAATTCGACAAGATCGCCGACAGTGTCGAATTCGCTTACAAACGCTTTCCCGCGCTGGAACGCGCGGGCGTCAAGCGCGTCATCCACGGCCCTTTCACCTTTGCCCCCGACGGCAACCCCCTCATCGGTCCGGTGCCCGGCCTGCGCAATTACTGGTCCGCCTGCGCCGTGATGGCAGGCTTCAGTCAAGGCGGCGGCATGGGCCTTTCGCTTGCCCAATGGATGATCCATGGCGAGGTGGAACGCGACCCCCGCGGCTTCGATGTGGCCCGCTTTGGCAGTTGGACGACGCCGGGCTACACCGTGCCCAAAGTCATTGAAAACTACCAGACGCGGTTCAGCGTCTCCTACCCGAACGAGGAAAAACCCGCCGCACGGCCGTTCCGCACGACGCCGATGTACGAAACCTTCATCAACCTGCGCGCCGTCTGGGGCCAGCAGTACGGGCTGGAAGTGGTGAATTACCACGCGCTGCCGGGCGAACCCCTGTACGAAACCCCCACATTCAAACGCAGCAACGCATGGGACGCCACTGCACAGGAAGTCATGGCCGTCCGCAATGGCGTTGGCATCAACGAGGTGCAGAATTTCGGTAAATACCGCGTGACCGGCCCGAACGCACGCGCGTGGCTCGACCGGATCATGGCCGGGCTGATCCCGAAACCGGGCAGGTTGAGCTTGACGCCGATGCTCGCGCATTCGGGCAAGATCATCGGGGATTTCACCGTATCCTGCCTGTCCGACACCGAATTTCAGCTGACGGCCAGCTATGGCGCACAGGGCTGGCACGGGCGTTGGTTCGATCAGAACACGGAACCGGGGGTCGTGGTCGAAAACATCTCCGACACCCGCTCCGGGTTTCAGATCGCAGGCCCCCGCGCCCGCGACCTTCTGGCTCGCGTCACCCGCACCGATGTGTCGGCGGCGGCTTTCGGATTCATGGATGTGCGTCGCATGATAATCGGTATGGCCGACTGCATCGTGCAGCGCGTCAGCTATACCGCCGATCTGGGGTATGAGATTTACTGCGATCAGATGTCGGTCCGTCATCTGTGGGACACACTCACCGCTGCGGGTCACGACCTTGGCCTGCGCCCCTTCGGCATGCGCGCGATGATGAGCTTGCGTCTGGATAAATGGTTCGGCAGCTGGGGCCGCGAATTCAGCCCCGATTATACCCCCTGCGAAACCGGTCTTGATCGTTTCATCCGCTGGAACAAAGACGCTGACTGGATCGGCAAAGCGGCGGCCACCGCAGAAAAAGCTGCCGGTCCGAAACGCCGCCTTACCACTTTCGTGGTCGACGCAACCGATGCCGACGTGGTGGCGTGGGAACCGATCTGGCTCGACGGCGAAGTCGCAGGCTTCTGCACCAGCGGCGGGTTTTCGCATTATACGGGTCTGTCGGTCGCACAGGGTTTTTTGCCCACTGACCGGATCATCGATGGCCAGAGGGTGGAGATTGAAATTCTGGGCGAACGCCGCCCCGCGCGGGTCCATCTCG
>JANMDH010000353.1:0-3336 GCA_031376195.1 Gemmobacter sp.
CTTTTTATCAAATCAACATCGCATTTCGAACGGGAGGGCAGACCTTGATCAGCTTTACACTGAACAAACAGGTGGTCGAGGTCGAGGTGCCGGGCGAAACGCCGCTTTTGTGGGTGCTGCGTGACGAGCTTGGACTGACGGGAACGAAGTTCGGCTGCGGTATCGCGCAATGCGGTGCGTGCACGGTTCACGTGGACGGGCAGGCCCGGCGTTCTTGCGTCACGCCAATTTCCACCGTCGATGGGTCGGATGTCACGACGATCGAAGGCCTTGCGGGGTCTGCGGGCATGACTGGCGGGAAACTGCATCCCGTTCAGGCGGCGTGGATCAAGGCGCAAGCACCGCAATGCGGTTACTGTCAATCGGGTCAGATCATGCAGGCTGCAGCCCTGCTTTCGGAAAGCCCTGATCCGACGGACGAAGAGATTTCGGCGGGCATGGCGGGCAATCTGTGCCGCTGCATGGCGTATGTGCGAATCCGCAAGGCGATCAAGATCGCGGCAGTATCCCTGTCCGAAGGAGCCAATCCATGACCCGGCATTCCGATTTGGCGATGACACGGCGCTGGTTCCTGGCGGTTGCGGGGGCGACGGTGACCACGGGTCTTTTGAATGGTGCGGCGGGGGCACTGGCCCCGGTTGGTCAGCCGATGGGCGATGGCTATCAACCGACCGTCTGGTATGCCATTGCGGGCGACGGCACGATCACCATGCACATCCATATGGCCGAGATGGGCCAGCATGTCGGAACGGCCCTGTCGCGTATCATCGCCGAAGAACTGGAGGCCGACTGGGACGATGTCACGTTTGTTCACGTCGATACGGACCCGAAATGGGGCTATATGATCACGGGGGGATCGTGGTCGATCAACCATAATTTCGAGGCGTTCAGCAAGGCGGGTGCGGCGGGGCGGATTGCGATGATAGAGGCCGGTGCGCGCGAAATGGGCGTGCCTGCCGGTGAATGCACGGCGCGTCAGAGCAAGGTCATTCATGGCGAGCAGTCGATCACTTATGGCGAGTTGGTGAGCCGTGGTGCAGTTGACCGTCAGTTTGCCAAGGAAGAATTGGCGGCGATCACGCTGAAGCCTGCCACGGAACGGCGGCTGCTGAGCAAGGACACGGTCGCGCGGGACGTGCCCGAAAAGGTGAATGGTGCTGCGATCTTTGGCATCGACCGCACGGTCGAGGGCATGGTTTATGCCCGTCCGGTGATGCCACCGGTGCGATTTGGCAGCCAAGTCGCCACCTGGGACGACAGCGCGGCAAAGAAGATACCGGGCTATATCCGGACCATCGAGATCGAAGATCCCACGGCCACGTGTCAGGGCTGGCTGGTTGTGGTGGCCGAAAGTTGGACTGCGGCGTCGAATGCGGTTGATATGCTTGACGTGACCTGGGAAGGCGGGGCCGGGCGCGAGACGAGCGAGGCCGACCTGATGGCCGAGGGCGCGCGGTTGGTCATGGACGATTCTGCGGGATCGTTGTTCGTCCTTGAGGGGGAGCCGGATGCGGTTCTGGACGTGGCGGAAACGGTGCATGAAGCGATCTACCAAACGCACACCGTGCTGCATATGCAGTTGGAACCCGGCAACGCGCTGGTCTGGCAGGACGGCGATACCTGGCGGGTGCATGCGGGAAACCAGTGGCAGTCACTGACACTGCCGCTTGTGGCCAAGGCGTTGGCGATTGATCCGGGAAAGCTTGTGTTTGAGACGTCGTATCTTGGGGGCGGTTTCGGGCGGCGGCTGTTTTGTGATTTTATCGTGCCCGCCGCGCTGACGGCCAAAGCGATGGGGCGTCCGGTAAAGATGGTGATGGCACGCGCCGACGACAGTCAATTCGATTGTGCCCGATCCCCAACTGTTCAACGGGTCAGGTCGGTGACAGATGAGACAGGTGCCATGCGCGCCTATGACCACGCCTGCGCATCGGGGTGGCCAACTGCCGCGATTGCGCCGGAAGCCCTTACGGCGGGCGTCAAAGGCGGCAAGGTCGACCTGTTTGCCATCAGTGGCGCGGATCACTGGTACGCGGCCGACGCGATGCGGGTGCGCACCGTCAAGCATGGGAAAGTACATGAGACTTTTCTGCCGGGCAATCTGCGGTCGGTGGCACCGGGTTACACGATGTGGGCTGTCGAGACGCATATCGACGAGGTGGCACATGCGCTTGGCCTTGATCCGGCGGCGTATCGGCGCAGCCTGCTGGATGCCAAGGGCCGAAACGGCGGTTCGGCACCGCACGCTGTTGGTGGAGCCACACGTCTGCGCGATGTTCTTGACCGTGTGGTCGAAAGATCGGGTTGGGCCAAGCGCGGCGACCTGCCCAAGGGCACCGGCATGGGCATTGCTGTCACCGCAGGTCAGGAACGCACGATGCCAACCTGGATCGCCACTGTCGCGCAAGTGCGCGTTGACCGGGAAACGGGTGTGGTGACGTTGGAACATATCTGGGCAAGCATTGATGCGGGCACGGTGGTGCATCCGGATGGCGCACTGGCGCAGGCGGAGGGTGCGATTCTGTGGGGGGCGTCAATGGCGCTTCATGAAGGGACCGTGATTGAAAACGGTCTGCCGCGTGACCAGAATCTGGATACCTATACGCCGATGCGGATGCATCAGGTGCCCGCGCTCGACATTGATTTCGCCGTCAATGACCACATGCCGGTCGGCTTGGGTGAACCGGGCGTGATCGGCGTGGCACCCGCCATCGGCAACGCGATATTTCACGCCACCGGCGCAAGGCTGCGGACTGTTCCGATGCGTCCGCAAGACATCCTTGAAGCATTGGAGACCTGAGATGCGCATGATTTCCCTGATTCTGGCGGCCATCGTTCTGGCAGCACCAGTCGCGGCGCAGGATCTGAGTGGTCCCGACGATTTCAACACCATCGAGGACCAGACCGAACGGTCGCAGGCCTTGTTCAATGAGATGGCAAAGGTGATCACGCACCCGCGCTGCATGAACTGCCATCCGGTTGGAAACCTGCCGACCCAGGGCGATGACATGCGGCCGCACAATCCGCCTGTGGTGCGGTGGGATGAAGCCGGCTTTGGGCCACCGGGGCTGCATTGTTCGTCGTGCCACGGTGCGGAGAATGCTGATTTTGTGGGCAACGTGGGCAGCATTCCAGGACACCAGCCGTGGAACCTGCCGCCAGTCAGCATGGGATGGGTCGGGCTAAGCGTAGCAGAAATCTGCGCGCAATTGAAAGACCCCGCGCGCAATGGCGACCGGACACTCGCCGATATCGAAGAACACAATGCGACCGACGGCCTTGTCGGCTGGGCCTGGAACCCCGGCGAGGGTCGCACGCCGGCACCGGGAACACAGG